>JAFGTN010000097.1 GCA_016934075.1 Pirellulales bacterium | reverse complement strand
GACTCATCGACGGGCCACGACTGGGAGATTGTCGTGATTTTGCAGCGCCACCTCCTCCTCCGCCTCGGCTACCACCACCTCCGCCTCGGCCGCGAGCATAAACGTCGCCGGCCACAAGGCTAAAGGCCAGCGTTAAAACAAAAATTACGGATATGGTTTTTTTCATGGGAATATACTCCTAAAAAATGGGCTGATTCAAGCGGGCTTTTTTCAAGCGGGCTTGTTCATAGCCGCGTTATTTTTTCTCGGACGATTTACGAACGACGGTTACCTTTGGAGTGCTGGGCAGCAGTTCGCCGTCGACTTCTCGACCAACCGATTGCCAGGTGAAGGAATCTTTGTCCAACGGTGTAAGAATGTTGATACTCGAAGCGCGTTTGCCTTCGCGGAGAACTTGTGATGTATTGGCAATCCATCTATTGCCGTTCTGCTTCCAAACGGCCTCGCCGAAACCACCCTCGGAATCGAACATCCACGAGCGGATCGTTTTGCGGATGGGATCCCAAACCATTACCTGTTGGCCTTCGAGGCCGACCTGGCCGTCGACCATAATCTTGAACGAGCGGATGATGAAGTGCTTATTCTTGTTCCACCGGCAATTGAGCGAAAGCGTCATGTCGTCGCCCTTGTCAACCCAGTCGCCAATCATCCACTCTAAGGCCGCGAGTTGTGGAGATGGTGAACCAGTTTCGGATGACTTCGCCTTCGCGGTGCTTTCTTCAGTGATAATTTTGGCAGCTTTTTTCGCGGCCGATTTATCGTCCGTGTTTTGTGCGTCCGCGTGTGGCAAAAATGCCACGCAGACTCCCAAAACCAGGGCAGCCACAATCAGAACGCAACGCGTGTTCTGTCTAAATAAATCGTTCTTTTTCATTGTTTTATCGCTCCTGTAAGGGAATTGGGAAAGCGGGTTGATAGGAAATTTTACGTCAGCCAAAGTCGTAGGCAACTGCATTAGGAATCTTTTTTTCTGCTAGAAATCGGTAGATGGGAACTGTAACAAAAGCCCTGGGCAAGTTATCCGCAATTGAAGGCTTTATTCCGATTAGCGCGTTTGCGGAAAACTTTGTTGGAAAGATGGAGAAAAGAATCGGACACTTGCTCAACAGGCAGATAATCTGCACAATAGCATCCCCCCTGTCCGGGATGGACTAGAGTGAACCGTATACTCAGCACGCCTCACATACGAGTAGTCGTAGCTCAGTCAGGAAAATTTGGCTTCATACCGACCGTATACGCTATAGCTGAGATCTTTTCACTTTCAAGGGTTGGGCGCCGGAGCCTTGATTCCCTCTGGGGTACCGTTTTCGGATTCTTCGTCGAGACGCACAAGTGTCCAGGTTTTTGTTATGTCGGGCCCGAGATGGACGAGAATTTTGGTTTTGTCCTTGGTGAGATTGTAGATGCCCGTCTCCATCACGACATCGGAATCTTTACTGTCTACAAATGACCAGGCCGCGCGTTGTGTGTCTTTGTCGACCGTGCCTTCGACTGGGCGCACTACTCCGGTCTTTTCGTTATAGAGCGTGCCGGCGATGATGCCTTCCTTGCTGACGGCAAGTTGCAGGAGTTGTTTGCCGTCTTCGAGTTCCTCGTCCACCACTGCGAAAACGCCTAGCGGCAGCCATTCGATTTCTTCGGCCCACTGCTCGTCGATCTCAGGTACGCTATCGGCGATGGCGTATGCCTCTTGATAGTATTGCAGCCCACTACAAACGGGACGTTTGTCGATGTAGACTATGTCGTCGCTGTAGTAGACGTTACCACCGTAGCCATAGTCATAATAAATCGGATCCAGCCAAGGATATACTATCCAACCGGTCAGAGCGATGGGTGTTGCGCATCGCCACCAGTAGCCGGGACGATAACCACCGTAATACCAGTGATGGTAATGGAGCCACTCACCTCCGGGCCAATGCGAGGCGTGCCAACCGCTCCAACCATGACGGAAGGGACGTTTACCGTCGTGGCGATATCGATCATGGAAATCGCGATTTATCCGTTCGCGATTCACGTCTGCAAGGCGATAGGCGGAACGCCCCGGTCGGTCAGCGGTACGCAGCCGTTCGGCGTTGGTGCGCCCATCAATGGACCTGACTCCGCCAACCCTTCCCATACCCGTCAATCCTATGCCTGAACGGTTCGCGATTCGGTCTTGTGAAAGACCGAGAAATTGTTGGACATCCATATGGCTGGGGCGCCTAACTGTTCTGCGGACAGCGGCTGACTGGCGGCTGTCCGATCTACGCTCGGTTGATTGGCTCCCTTCCGACTGTCGCCAGATTGATTGGCGACCAGTTGACAGCCCCCAGGCTGACTGACGATTAACCGACTGGTGACCCAATGATTGACGACTTGTTGAGAACCGTGTTGCCGACGGCTGGCTCCTTAAGGATCGAGACGGCTGTTGGCGGCTGATCGAAGAACGATTGATCGTCGAATGTGATGCCGTTGGACGACTTCGCAAGGCTCGGGACGATAATGAACTACTTACCGAGGAACTACCTATAGACGAACGGCTCATCGGCTGGCGACTGATTGAGGGGCTGGATCTGGCAGTGGGACGCGAGTGGGCAAACGAATGAGCGGCGCCGCCTTGGCTGATGCCATTACGACCTCCGCCGCGTCCGCCACCACCATCGCGTCCGCCTCGGGCTTCGAGGTCTTCGGCCACGAGCAGTATCGCCAGCAGGGCAACGAATACTATGGATAGGGTTTTTTTCATCGAAAGACCGCCGTTCTTTCGGGCAATTGTATGACCAAATGCCGACAAACGTATCAGGTGTTTCGCCTGTGGAATCTCATAATTCCGCTACGCTGAGCCTATATTTATATTCTATTCATTGCCAATGAGCAGACAACTATATGCCCCCTCCAAAGAGCCACTGCCGGGAAATATGGGCTTTCCATGGCCTGACCCCCCCACTGGTTTGCTCGCACAAGGACGGCATTGGTCCAGACGGTGAAACTCTCTATAATCCCACCCTCCACATTGGAGTCGTGCGACCCAACGCCGGGATCAATCAATAATTGCTCTTAGAGGCAAGTATATGGGAAAATCGACCAAAATAGCTTTGATCATGGTCATGACCTGTTTCGCGGGCTGTACAAGCGTAAATATGCCGAACTGGTGTTCGCCCGGTACCGCCAGGCAGCAGCAAATGGTTGCTGAACAATACGACCCTTACCCGGAAAACGATGTGGCTACACCGGTTGTCGGTGGACGGCCGCGGGGATATATGTCTCCACCTGCTGAAACTTTACGGGCAAGATGGCCTTTAGCCAAACAACCGGGCCAATAATGCCCGCCTGTCGTACGGTAAGCAGAATCGAGGCAAAACGGCGGTCTTATTGGAGTCCTGCATGGCCATTTGATAGATGTCGGGTGTAAAACTCGGTCTGCTAGGGTTATGATGGGGTGTTTGAACAGTTCTGCTTGAGAACGTGCCTGGAACCGCCCGCTTCCTCTCGACGCCCTGACCCGTGAGCCGATAATGCCGCAACGATCCCACCGCAAGTCGAGAACAACCAAATCCGGCGGTCGCAATCCCGGCGGTAAAGCAACCGGCGGGCGTTCGTT
>JAFGTN010000096.1 GCA_016934075.1 Pirellulales bacterium | reverse complement strand
GTGGTCTGAAGATTTACGTCAACGGCAAGATTGCCGGAAGCCTCACCGTTAAAGGCAGCCTTGTCTCGCCCGGCGATACAGACCTCTGTATCGGCATGTCGCATACCAAGCAGTACCCGGAATTGACCGAGCGTAAACCGAGCATGGCCTTTTTGTCGCCGATGGTTTTCGACGGGCTGATTGACGAGGTCGAAGTATCGGCATTTTGTTATCGGCGAGTCGGGCTCTGCTTGGAAGCCGTTTCATTTCGGCGCCCGCGACGGCTTTTCAACCATGCCCTGCTGGAATCACTGGCCGGTGGCCCAGTTGCCCAACGACGGTCGCGTCGCTCCGGCATCGGACCGTCCCAGTTCGGCGTGCCTGGGCACCCTCTATCCGGTAAAACACAAGACGGATCGCGACGACATGATGGTCGGTCGCAATCTCTACGGCATGACCGATAAGAAACCCCGGGAATTGTCGATCCTGGCCCGCTCGTGGAATTCGCCGGCGAGGCTGGAACTCGAAGGCACCGCGTTTATCGGCGAAGGCTACGACAAGAACCAGCGGGCATACATGCTCAGCCGTAAGAATGCCGAAGATCGCGGGCCATTAAAATTCAAGTTGGCCGGCAGCCAAGCCTCACCTGTGCTCAATCCGGCATTTGTCACAAGGGATGGGGCACGGCGGGAGTGACGCTAGTGCTCGACAATACGGAAGTTCCGCGGGGTAAGGTTTTCCGCTACGGCCACCGCCGTACTTGGAAGGATCCGACTTGATTATATGGGTGAAGGTCGAAGCGACGACGAATACCACATTTGAGTTGAGAAAAAAATAGCAAGAATCAGATCTGAGAACTCCTGGGGTACTGCTTCGCTATGACCCAGCCACCCTCGTTGGATAATCGGAAAGTTATTTATCTGTCGCCCCTGAGTACTATTGCTTTGCCATGGTGTCAGTCTTTTTCTTGTAGACGATCACCGCTGAACCCGGCTGGTTGTTGATAGTGATCGAAATTCCTTTGTCCATCAACTCCCGGCCTCGCATTTCGGTCGTTCCGGCAACATCGAGATTCGTCAGTGTATAGACGGCGCCGGGGTCCAAGCTTTGAAGTTTCAGCCTAGCCTTCTCGAACGGGCAGTCCGCGCGTCTGAAGGCTTGCACCATGCCTTGGCACAGATCCGTTCGGTCAAATTGCCAGGCTGTCCAGACCTTCGGATCCAAGCTATATGGTACAAGCGGGTAGTAGTCGCCGAACGTGTAGGGACGGACGGCAACGTATTCCTTCAGCATCCGGCGCATTAGCTCGACATCCACTTGCGACCACCGTTGCTTGTTCGGGTCGGCGACCTTCCCCATGTTCCAATGCAAAACCATCGCGGGGCAGTAGGCGCTTCTGAACTTATAGGCATCGATCGGGCCGCCCACGGGCACAACCCCGGCACTGAGTGGAATCCAAGGAAAAAGTCCCTGGTTGAACGCCTGGTTGGAAATTGTATTAAAGTTCCCGGCAGCCTGGCTGTCGCTCCGCCACAGCGCAATGCTGCGGGAGATGGTTTCGAGATCCAGCTTGCGACCGCCGCAGGCGCAGTTGTCGATCAACAGATGAGGGTGTTTTTTCAAAAGCCCGTCCCAAAAGGCGTAAAAGCCCGTCGTGAAACGGATCTGGCTGATACCGACTCGATCGGAACCGGGATCTTTCGGCCATATGCTCGTTCCATCTTGACGGAAGACATCGATGCCGTACTCGCCGATTATCTTGGAGAAACGGTCGATCATGAACTGGTTGACTTCCGTGTCGCCGTGATCGAGACTGTAGAACACTTGTGTTCCATATTCTTTGCACGAAAAGGGTTCTCCAAGCCACTGGGAATGCTCCGCGGCGATTCCCACGCCCGGAAAAAGGCTTTGCGGCACGAACCACAACAGGAATTTCATCCCTCGCCGATGTGCGGCGTCGGAAACCGGCCGAAGACCGTCGGGGAACAAGGTTTTGTTTGGCGTCTGCTGCGACTGATGGGCCGCCCATCCTCGGCTCATATCTGTCCAGCCGGCATCCATCCAGTAGCATTCCATTGGGATGCCGCGATCTCCCCATGCATTGATCTCGGCAATATGTCCCCGGTCCGACATCCACGAGCCCCAATTGGCGTCGCAGATTAAACCCGCAAACGGTTTGCCGCCGGGTCGTGGCGAGTAGTGCGCGAAAAGCAGTCGCCTCCAGAGGTTGTGGCCGCGGTTACGATCGCCTTTCCAGTACATGGTTAGCACGCGAGGAGAGCGGATCTCTTCGCCTGGGTGCAGAACCAGGTGCGTGCGATCCATTCCGGCCCGCATTTGCAAAGCGTTTTGTTCGTTGCGACTGAAGTCGGCCTTCCACGGACCGGTCCAGCCAATCGCCACAATCGTGCCCTGACCACCCCTTTCTACATTGAACATGGGCAGCGACTCTTGCGATGGTAAACCGCTGGGAATGCCGTGGGAGTAGATGGCTAAGCTGCCTTTGGGTGCCAGCGTGTCGGACAGCGGTGCATAGTCGCTAAACATTCCAGCGCATCCCTTGGCATGATACACAACGAAATCGCCTGGTGTAGAACGCGTCAGCCGCATGTCCAGAGCCTGCACGTCGGCGAGAATGGGTGTATCTTTGCTCCCGTTGTTCTTGAAAAAAAGAACCCATTCCACGGCTGGGAAGTCGTGATACTCGATGCCCACACAACGTACGATCAATCCCGTCTTTGGATCAGCAAATACGAGTGTATGCTCGACGCGTTGTTTGTCAAGTTGCCTGCTTTCACGTTTGACACCCCAGTTTTGCAACAGCGAAGCAGAGGACTTGCCGTCATAAATGAAAGAAAAGAAAGGTTCGCTTGCCCCCTTTGGCAAAGAACCATCAAATCGTTCAGTAATCCATGCGCGGACGTGAGCCATTTCGTCGGCTGTCGGCTCAACGGCGACGGCAAGTTGAACCCATGAGGCCGTGATCATCATGACGATGCTCAGAGGAAGCGATTTTTTCTTGCGAGATTTTCTTTTCACTGTGGATTCGCTAATAATTTGTACCTAAGCAGCCTCGAATGGCGGACAGCATTTTAGATCTATCACATTATCATCACATCCTTCGAGTAACACGGCATGATTATTATCTTGCCAATGATCGCTGCCGGCAGAAGTCAGGTGTTCCACAATTGCTTCGCGCGAATCGACATCCCCTTGCATAAGCCCAACGAGCATTGCGAGATCGTTGTTGGCCTTCTCGGCACAGCCCATGCGAGCCCAAAGGAGTGCCCTATTGTGTAAGGCTGTGGCGAAGGACGGATCCAGAGCAATCGATTTATCGAAATCTTTCAGCGCTTTGGCTAATTCACCTTGTGCCGCCCATGCGGCGGCGCGATTGTTGTATGCCGCTGCGCTCTCGGCGTCGAGCCGGATCGCCCGATCGCAGTCCGCAACCGACTTTTCATACTCTCGATTGCCGAACCACGACGCGGCACTGCAGACGAAGGCCTTGGCTGAGACCACTGTTTGCGGCTCGTCGCCGCGCAATGCGTCGGGTACACTCGTCCCCTTGCGTCGGATGACCTGCAAAAAGGTGGCTGTAAGTATTTTCATGTCAAAAGCGAACGAACAATGGTGCAAGTAATAAACATCGTACGCGACCTTATCGTGAATAGATAACGTGTCCCGTCCGTTGACTTGTGCCCAACCGGTAAGACCCGGTGTCAGCGTGTGAACACGATGCAGGGTGCGTACGGCGATCAGGTCGTGCTGGTTGTGCAAGGCCGGCCGCGGACCGACGAACGACATGTGGCCCACCAGAATGCTCCACAATTGCGGCAACTCGTCCAGGCTGGTCTTTCGCAGAAAGTTCCCAATGGGAGTCATCCATCGGCTTGGGTCGTCGAGTAGATGGCTGGCCACTTCCGGAGAATCAACGCGCATGGTGCGGAACTTGGGCATCGAAAAGGTTGTGTTATCGCGGCCAATACGATCCGACCAATAAAGTACGGGCCCTTTCGATGTCAATTTGACAAAAACGGCCGTCAGTAGCATGGGTATTGCCCCGACGATTGCTAACGAAGATGCCAGGCAAAAGTCAAACATACGTTTCATCATCCCGAATCCTTCCCTCAAGTTAACGTATTCCAGCCACTTTGTAAATCGTAACGGGGCATATAACCGAGTTCGGACTGAATTCTACTGCCGTCGACCGCCATGTCATCGAGGAGTTTGGTCAACAAAGTCCGAGCAAACGGCCGGCGTCTGATGCAAAACATGCCCGTATCGACAGCAGCCGCGCCCATCTTGGCCAAGGTGATCGGGATTCGCATCTTGGGCGGACGGCGTCCCAGGGCGTTACACATGGCCGTCACGATCTCGTCCAATGTATGAATTTCGCCGTCGCTCACATTATATGTCTGATTGACGGCTTGCGGATGCGCAGCAGCAAGAAGAACTGCTTGGGCAACATCTTCTTGGTGGACGAGAGTTCGGCGATTTTGTCCCGTGCCGATGGGCAAATAGCAACCTTTTCTCAATGCGTTCAGCAGCCGAGCGTAGTTACCTTTCATTCGTGGCCCATAAACGGCCGCCATTCGCAACACGGTTGCCGGCAGTTGGTTCAGAACAATCTGTTCCGACTCGCTTTTCGTTTGTGTGTACAAGGAGTCGCAATTGAGCGGTGAAGTCTCGTCGAACACGTTTGGAAACGTGCTTGTGCCGTAAACGTTGATCGTGCTGAAATGAACGAAACGTTTGACACCCGCAACAGCGGCTTCTTCGGCCACACACCGCGTCCCGTCGACATTCACGCGCCAGTATTCTCGACGGAGGCTTGGATCCGGATTGTTGATATGGAGTTTCGCCGCGAGGTGGCAAACGAGGTCGGTGCCGCGCATGGGCTCTTTTAGCGAATCGCGATCATTGATGTCTCCTGCGAAAGCAGTGGCCCCGGCGGGTATGATATTCATGGACATCTTGCCCCAAATAAGCATGCGTACATCATAGCCAGCCTGCAGCAGGCAGCGCACGACAGACGGACCAACGGCTCCCGTGCCGCCGGTTACCAGGGCCACTTGCCCCTGACCCTGCTTGTCGTGTTCGCATTCACCCTGGCTCAACAGATCGCTCCTGCCGGATAATCAATTGAAAATTGGATTAAAGTTTCGCGGTGCAAGCCGCCCATGAATACCCCACTCCAAAACCGATCAAGGCCAACTGTTGACCCGGCAGCGTCTGCCCCGAGTTGATGCCCTCGGCCAGGGCGATGGGGATCGAGGC
>JAFGTN010000095.1 GCA_016934075.1 Pirellulales bacterium | reverse complement strand
TATACGCAATCCAAAGGGGCATTTCGAGCCTTTTTGTGATTCCCTACGTGACCGAACACCAAAAATCACGCTTGTATACGGTCTAGGTGGATTACTTCCACAATCAGTGGCATTACCTTCTGAATAATATTCTCCCGGTCTAATAGCTCTTTTCTGGAAACGTTATACTGATAACATGGTCTCGAGCTTTCCGGCAGATTCTGCCAATGCTCAGAGTCTAGATGTATCTCTCGAGTCAACAGCTTTACCCACTCTCCTCACTATTTACAAGATGATTAGCTGGTCAAGTCCATGACCCTGGCGATCTACATTTTTTGACAGATGAGTCACCTGCTGAGGGCCGATGTAATCGGCCACCCCGACGATTTGGGCGTGGAATGCGCCCGCCACATTCTGTTTTTAAAGGTTTGAATTATTTAGGCCTCACTAATATCACTCCCTATACGGGTGAAATTATTCACAGTTCAGTGTTAACTTCACCGATCCTCATTGTCCGTAAAATGTGGATCGACCGGCACCGTAAACCTTAAGCAGGTTTTGATCTCTGAGGCGACGTAGGACCACTTGAGCTTGGGTCTTGGTGCATCCAAAGGTTCGTCGGATTTCGCGATTGGTTATGCGTCCATGACGGTTGACGTAATCGAGTACATCCCTTTCCAATTCTGATAGGGACGGCTCATATTGCGTTGCTGATGGAGATATACTGTTTTCAGGAAAGAGCCTTAGAGTAAACTGATCATATGCATCGATAAACGTTGGTGCTTTTGCCCTGGTTTGATCGGCCCAAGCTAAGATCCGGTCTACTCCTTGTCCCCAGGAATCAAAATAGGCCATTTCGAACATACGCTTGGCAATAATCGGATTACGGTTATATTGACGATCCTGAATGTTCTCAACAGTCACTTGTCCTGCCAGACCTCCCGGTGACGTTACCTCCAGGCGATTGTCATAAACAGCCAGCAAAATACTAGAACCGGAAATGGAATAGTCACGGTGGATCACTGCATTAACAATGGCTTCACGGATGATTTCAGGTGGATACTCATATCGCTCGATCCGCTTGCTTCCTTCAATCGTTCCGCTCAGACGGATATTCTTTAGGATAAAGGTAACAGCATTGTCGATTTGGTCTGCCAAACAACCGTCGATCTCGGCTTGATCCAGGAAAGTACCTTTTTGCGTTCCCTTAAAACAAGCTGCTTTGATATAGGCATGGCTGAGTTCCGGGATATCTTGCGGATGGCCATGAAACAGCAAGCAACCTGCTACGGTTTCTCTGCCGTTGGTTTGGACACCCAGATCCTCCAATAATGAAGGCGTTATCTGAGTTACTCTGGCTCCCAACCGTTTCTTTCGTTCAGCCAGGAACCGATGTATCTTCTCCTGATCTAATGAGACGGACCGCGAAATTGTCTCCGAGTCGAAGCTGACATGCTTACCCTCCCGAATTAATCTCGCCAAGGTTTCCTGATCTGCGAGTCGACATGTTGAACCTACACGTATATAGGTTCCATGAGCCAATCCTTTACTCTTCAGATAATGAGGTTTGTTAGTTGAAACAGGGATGTCAATGATCAGCAGTGGCTTATTCTGGACGCTTTCATACGAAACAGTAAAAGGCACCTGCGGTTCACAGCAGTCATGGATGATATTAGCTATCTTCTCTTCCAATTTTTGACTTGGAACCACTCCGACAAAGGTCTTTGCCTTTTCGTCATAGCCAATTACAATCCGCCCACCTCGGGTATTTGCAAAGGCAACAATTTCAATGGCCAACTTGTTGCTTGAAGGAAGCTGTCGTTTGGCTTCAAGGGTCTCACTTTCGATTATCTGAGTCCAATCCATAAGAATCGATTATAATCGATTACAATCGATTGCCAATCAAAAAATTGGGATTTAAAACTATCGTGATAATGCTTTAGCCACCTTCATGGCTTGCCACACATCCCGGCATTAGTTCAGAACGGCATCGCATCGTTAAAGATCGAAGGACGGATGCGGACGGGCGAATTTCTGGCCCCGATCGTAACTCTCTATCGGAATGCCGTGGACGCTTACTTTACCGATCCCGCAAACTACACGATGAACACATCTGACATGGAAGAGCTTTTATCCCGGCGCGTTCGTGAATACACGACGGCCCACACGTTTGCACATCCGGGGCTCGATGGCGTCGATCCTTCGGGCAAGCGCGAGCCGAGATTTTTTAGCTATAGCTCACCCGAGCCGAGTCTAACCGTTGGAGAAGACATTAAGCCGCAACCGCAGGTTGATTTAGAGTTAATCGTGCACGTCTCCGGTTCGACAGCCGCTGAAACCGCCATCCAGGCCGGCGCCGACGCCGTCTATTTATGCGGAGAAGGCTTCGTGCTCCATAACGGGAAATTTACACTCGACTGGCTGCGCGATTTTATCAAAGGGGCTTCGGAGAAAAACGTCAGAGTTGCTGTCACAATGCCTCACGTTTGCGATCTGCGGGACATGGCGGAGTGGAAACACTGGATCGCAAAGTTGTCGTCCATCCGCAATCTTGCAATCGCCGTATCGAATCTTGGGGGCATACAGCTCGCAAGGGAGAACAGGATACGAGAGATCATCGCCGATTTTCCACTCAATATTACGAACAGTGTCACGGCGGACGAGTTATCGACGATGGGCGCTACTCGAATCACAGCTTCCGCCGAGTTGAGTTTCGAGCATCTAAACGGCTTGATGAAAAAGCCACGTTTACCCGTAGAAGTCATCGGCCAGGGGCCCGTTACGGCCATGCTCCTGGAGCATTGCGTACTTGCCGGCGCCGCCGGCATCAATCCACAAGATATTTGTCCACTGTATTGTCGTCGAGGGGCTTATGTCCTACAGGACGCAACGGCGCACGATTTTCCGCTGGAATGTGACCGGCGATGCCGGAACCACATCTTTACGGCGACCGACGTGTGCGTTCTCCCGAACTTGTCGAGAATGGCCTCGACCGGCATATCCGGCCTGCGCATCGAAGGGCAATTGGATTCCCCCTCGACCGTCGAAACCATTACGCGGATCTATCGAAACACCCTCGACTCTCTCCGGGCGGGAAAAACACCGAGTATCAACGACGAACTTGAAGAAATCAGGAATACAACGGGACGTCCCCTGAGTGATGGGCCGTTCGATTTTCAGGCTGTATCCGATGACATGAAGGAGCATGATCTTGTCGCACCCCAAACCCATAGGACCTGAAGCCGTCCTTGAAAAGAAAAGGCGGTATTTAATTCCGTGTGCGTATCATTTCTATCAGCGCCCGCCGCAAATGGTACGCGGGCACGGGATCTATCTATACGACTCTACCGGGAAAAAGTACATGGATTTGTACTCCGGCGTGAGCGTGCACGCTCTCGGACATTGCCATCCCGAAATGACCGAGGCGATATGCCAACAGGTCAAAACGCTACAACATACCACGACCATTTATCTAACCGAGCCTATTGTGAATCTTGCGGAGGAATTAGCCAAGGTTCTGCCCGGCAATATCAGCAGGAGTTTTTTCTGTTGCAGCGGCAGCGAGGCCAACGAAGGGGCCGCTTTACTGGCGACGCTCTATACGGAACGAAGCGAATTTCTGGCCTTTCAAAACGGTTTGCACGGTCGAACGAAACTCGGCATGAGTCTGACGGGCCTGTCGTTTTGGCGGACCGATCCGAATCCGGTTGGGGCCATTGTACACGTTCCGTCTCCGCATTGTTTCCGTTGCCCCTTCGACCGGAAATACGGACAGTGCCGTTTTCAATGTATCGATGCCGT
>JAFGTN010000094.1 GCA_016934075.1 Pirellulales bacterium | reverse complement strand
GGCCGACGGCTTCGCCGAGGTCTTCCCCGAACACAAGTACGGCATCGTCAAGGCACTGCAGGATCGCGGCCACCTGGTGGCCATGACCGGCGACGGAGTGAACGACGCGCCGGCCCTGAAACAGGCCGAAATGGGCATCGCCGTTTCCGGCGCCACCGACGCCGCGCGTGCGGCGGCCGCCTTGGTCTTAACGGCACCGGGCTTGTCGGTGATAACCAGCGCCATCGAAGAAGCACGACGCATCTTCGAACGCATGCTCAGCTATACCGTGTATCGAATCGCCATGACCATCGATATCATGGTCTTCGTGGTTCTCTCCATGGTGATTTTCTCATTCCAGCCACTCACGGCCGTGATGATTATCGTGCTGGCCTTGCTCGACGATATCCCCATCATGACCATCGCCTACGACAATACACGCATCGATCCCAAGCCCGTGAAGTGGAACATGCACGCGGTTCTAACCACGGCGAGCGTGCTGGGATTCCTGGCGGTTGCCGAAACCTTCGGGCTGCTGCTGATCGGCATGGAATGGCTCAATAATTCCACCTGGCAATCGTGGTTGGCCATGGATCAATCGCATCTGAAAACCATGCTCTTCCTGCAACTTGTCGTGGGTGGGCACCTGATGCTGTTCGTCACGCGAACGCATGGCTCGATTTTCAAGCCGCCATACCCGTCATGGCAACTCTTCTGGTCGGTAGTGGGCACGCAAGTCTTCGCGGTCCTGATGTGCGGCTTCGGTTGGCTCGTACCGCAATTGCCGTGGTCGCTGATCGGCGTGGTGTGGATCTACAACCTCATCTGGATGGTAGTCCAAGACTTCACGAAAATGGGCGTAATCCGCATGAATGAGCACAAAGCCGGCCACCATCGAGTCTTCCTCGAACGGTTGAACAAGCCGCTGCACGAACATGTGCGGCATATGAGGTAAAGGCTGTAACACGTTAGAAACACATAACGGGTTCAACAGAGGAATAGATTGGATCCATTATGTATCAACAATCGAGAGCGACTGTTCTATATTTGTGGATAGAATATACTAAAGCCAATCCTCGATACGCAGATCTGGAATTTTATCGAAATCTTTGACATTGTGTGTTACCACAGTCAGGTCATGCGCAAATGCCGTAGCCGCGATCATCAAGTCGATTGGGCTAAAAGAAATTCCACGGCGAAGTTGTTCACCTCGTATCTGTCCGAAAGATAACGCACATGCCCTGTCAAACGGCAACACACGAATATCCGTCAGAAAATCATCTATTCCTGTAAGCAATGGACCGGATAAAGCCTTGTGAAATGCACCTGCATATAATTCCGCAACCACTATCTCTGAGGTAAACAAACGCCCCGAGTACTGAAGCATGCGATGTGTTAAGCCAGCAGGATTCCGTAAATGAGCGGAACAGATATTAGTGTCCAAAAGAAAACTCATAGCTCTACTGCGGGGCGCGAGTCGGATTTGCGTTCAAGTTGAATTTGCTCCATGGCCTTGCCAAACTCAACATCTTCTGCAAGTGCTCCGGCACTACGTTTGATGCCTTCTCCCCACTGTAAGTGCGATTCTGTTTCCAACTCAATTTTCACCCGCTCACCATCAGCAAGCCCTGGTGACTCATCCAATTCAATTATGGAACCGCGAACAATTCCTGTGAACTTTTTACCCATTATCTTCTCCTATACGGACGGATAGCAACCCCTTGCAAATCCGTCGGGGTGTGGCACCACGAGACAAATGTTAATTATACAGGATTTCCGAAACGCCGATCAATGTATACTTGAAAGATATTCATCTTAAAATCGCCATCGCCCGCTATCTAATAGCGTGGATTGTTACCCACTCATCTCCGAAGCCTGACCTTTCGCGTCGTCGTCTCCGCGGCCGGATTCCGGGCGTTTGACCACATCATGCGTGCCGGGCACGATTGCCGCTTTGGGCGCGGTGGCCTCCACGATCTCGTCCAGTTCGGCCGTGTCGATTACTTCTTTTTCGATCAGGCGGTTGGAAATAGCCTTTAGCGTCTCGTGGCGGACTTCCAGAATGTGGCGGACTTTTTCCAGTGATTGCTCGATGATGCGTTTGATTTCTTCGTCGATCTCGCGGGCAGTGTGTTCGCTGTGATGCTTCGTCTGCGCGAAATCCGCTACACCGCCAAGCATCGTGTTTTGCGATTCGCGATAATTCACGCGGCCTAGACTGCTCATGCCGAAATCCATTACCATGCTCCGTGCTATTTCGGTTGCGCGTTGCAGGTCGTTTTGCGCACCGGTGGAAATATCTTCGAACGACATTTCCTCGGCAATGGTGCCCGCCAGCAGGACTTGCATGCGGCTTTCCAGTTCGTTCTGGGTCATCAGGTAACGATCGCCCTCGGGCCGTTGCAGCGTATAGCCCAGCGCCGCCAGCCCACGGGGGATGATCGAAACTTTGTGGACCGGGTCGGTGTTCGGCAGACAGTGCGCCACCAGCGCGTGACCGCTTTCGTGATAGGCAACACGTTCCTTTTCGTCGTCGTGCATAACCCGCTGGCGTTTTTCCAAGCCGGCCGTGACACGTTCGACACCCTCGTTGAACTCGTCCATGGTCACGG
>JAFGTN010000093.1 GCA_016934075.1 Pirellulales bacterium | reverse complement strand
ATTTGGTCATACGTAACCAACTGACCAGTGTGAGCGGCCATGCGTCCCATTGATGTAACCAAGCTGGCCTGATTCCCTCGCGCGGCCTCGTTGTAAGGCTTATCTTGTCGAATCGCATTGATGAGGTCTTTCCACTCGATACCATATCCCCAATCTCCAGAGCGTGAATTTTTCCAAACGGTATCCGCCTTGGTAGGGTTCTGGCCTTTGAAGATGCGTGTATTCGTAATTGACGCAAGGCCCTTTGTTCCATGTGCATAGCTATCAAACGCTTCGAGGCACCCCATAATGCATCGGCCATAAAAGAAGAGTTTTGCGCCATCGGCGAAGGTGTACTCGACCGAATAGTTATCGAAGTTTTGATCCACGGAGTTGCCGCGGTAATTGCGGCCTCCGGAGCTTTGGGCTTGGATTGGCCATGCGCCTTTCATCCAGCAGCATTCGTCGATGCTGTGGATGTTATAATCGCTGAAACAGCCGCCACTAGCCCAAAGAAAGCTATGAAAGCGCTTTATCTGGTAGAGTAATTCGCTGATGCCCTCCGGTTTCGGATCGGATCGAAAAGATGCAATCGGCCCATGCATCCGATACGCCCTCATCATGTGGATGTCGCCGATTTGCCCCGAACCAATGCATTCGTTGAGTTCCCGGCGGGCGGGACAGTGCCGCCACATCAATCCAACCCCTACTTTAAGGTTTCTCTTTACCGATTCCTCCGCCAGTGCGAACATTTTCCGAGCTGAAGGGCCATCAACACTGATCGGCTTTTCCATGAAAACGTTGATGCCCTTCTTGATGGCGTAGCCGAAGTGCACCCAACGGAAAGCCGGCGGCGTGGCCATAATTACTACATCGTTTTCTTTAAGGCAATCCATTGCCTGTTGATAACCGTCGAATCCGACAAACTTATGCTCTTGTGGCACATCAATTTTGTCGCCAAATTGTTTTTTAAGCTGGTGACAGCTATTTTTCAGGCGGTTCTCGAAGACATCGGCCATGGCGACAAGTTTAATCGGCCCGCTGGAATTCGACAGTGCGTTGCTGACGGCGCCTGTACCTCTTCCGCCACAACCAACCAGTGCCACTTGTATTATGTTGTTCTCAGCAGCATGCACATGAGGAGGAACGATGCCTGCAAGAGCCGAAGCCGCGGCAATCTTGCCCGTACTCCTTAAAAATTCACGACGCGATGTATGGTTATACATATTCTTGCGCATGTTGATCTCCAGTTGAATCTCGTCGATTCGTCGATAGCAAGCTTACTATTCGATTGCCACCGTCTACTGACAGTTTCCGTATGTGGCCGTTATGAAACGTATAATTAAAGCGCTGAACGCGAAACAATCCCGGTAATAGTGCTACAGGCTCATTAAAAACCTGTTTTTGCGCTATCCAGAATTTGTCCGTCGCTGCTAGAGATCAAGCGATCCCAGGTAGAGCCGGCCGGCCATGGCCAGGGCCACAAGGGTTGTGTCGGCATGATCTCGATATAGTCGCTAAGAAATCGAACACTGCCGTCGCAAAGGGCCACACAAACGCCGTCTGGGTGGGCGCTGCGGGCCGCCGAGGAGTCGTTCGTTGCCGGCAAACAAGACATCTTGTTCGCCAACAGATCGTTAACCCCGGGGGACGTGTTGCGCAAATACAAGCAGTCGTCAACATACAGGTTGTCGGAAAAGTCATTGGCGGGATTTGGGCCGTTGCAATCACTGACCGATCCGTAACAATACAACGAACTGGCGCCGCTTGTTCCAAAAGCCCACGATCCACGAGGATCGTGTTCATTGAGGCCAATGCGGATCTCGCCGAGCAGGAGCGTTTGCGTGGTCCCGTCCTTAATTTCATTAATGCTCACCGAAAGATTGGGCCCCATGACTCCGCGCAAACGATTATCGGTCCATCCCGGGCCACCCGGATACACGCCGACGGCAGGATAGGCATTGCCCAAATTGCCCGCGCTGGCGTTCGCCGCGTAACTACCGCGGGCCCAGTTGCCGCCATACCCGATGTATTTTATGTCCGCGCCAACGTCCGAAGGGCAAAGCATCGCCGGCAATAAAGTTCCTCGCGGCGCCGAATTGACCGGTTCGGAAATAGACTGTTCGAGGTCAAAGGAGTCGTACAATCCAGCCGATTCGATATATGGCAAAATGAGAATCACCCAATTAGGGCCGAAATCCTCGGCGTCTTGATATGCGACCGAACTGCCCGGAAAAGTCGCTCCAGGCGGAAAAACATTGTAAGCGGAATGGTAATTATGCAATCCGAGAGCCAATTGCTTAAGGTTGTTGCTGCACTGCATCCGTCGTGCCGCCTCGCGGGCAGACTGCACCGCCGGCAACAGCAAACCGATGAGAATGCCGATGATCGTTATTACCACCAGCAATTCAACGAGCGTAAAACCACTTCTCTTTAGGGTTGATGACACGGGTAATCTCCTTCTATCGCTTGGGGATTCGAAATTCAAACGGCCCGTTGTCAGCATCGACTTCCAAGGGCGTCGTCTGCACGGCGGTGTAGGCGGTTGGAACGGCGCCGGCGGAACGCGCGCCGAGGGGACGGACGGTCACTTTATGCTTTCCCGGCACAATGCCGTCCCCATAATTGTGGCTGGTCACACAGTCGAATGCACCCGTCTTAACGTCAACTTCGGCAATGCCGGGACGGGGATGCGCCCCGGAGTCGCGCGGCCCGTTTTGGGACAGGAATGTTACGACGACGCGCTCGCTGGGGATCAGAGATCCGTCTTCATACGTCACCTTGCCCGAAGTCTTGATGTAGTCGAAAGGTTCACCCCCGCTACAACCGGCAAACATCAAAACGACAACAACCAAACCTCTCGTGATGTTCTTCATCGCGTTATCCTCATTTCTGGAAACCTCCGAGTGATGCAACCACAGACTCCACCAATGATGGTCAATGCAACTAATAGCAGGGAAGTCGATGGCTCCGACACGGCAAGCGACAACCCGGAAACGCTCTCGACATCGTTGATAGCGGTTCCCAGTTCCATCCAAGCTCTAGCCAAATTGCGAATCGACTCTTCACCACCCTCCACGCCTACGCCCATGAGGCTATAGTAGACTCCTGCTTCGACAGCTTCATTT
>JAFGTN010000092.1 GCA_016934075.1 Pirellulales bacterium | reverse complement strand
TATAAATTTGCAGAAATAAACGCCAGGCCAGGCCAAGCACTCGGCCTCACCCCTCCAATGGGGCCGGAAAGAGAAGAGGTTCTGGTGAGTAAATCCGCCAAGTCGCAAGGCTGCGACTTGGCGGATTTCTATTGCGCAATATTCCGAGCAGGCAAGGCGCTCACTTTGACAATCGCGATACTTTTGATAGGATTATAGATGGATAGGGCTACGAGTATATTCCTCACCGGCTGCTCGAGAACATAAGGCGACAGCCGGCGGGTATCTTTACTTTTCAATTAGATTCGTTTTTTCTGCGGTGGATTATCCCCGCTCGTAATAAAAACTCGCTGGGATTTTTTATTCCACAGTCTGTAAATAGAGTGCATGCCATGTTTAAAGAAAGTATGTTATTGCGAGTCAAAAGCGATCACAGTAAACCACCTCATACCAGAGATTGTTTATTTCGGAATGGTATTTTCAACCGGACAAGGCACGGTTTTACGCTCGTGGAATTGCTGGTCGTGATCGCCATCATCGGCATCCTTATCGCACTATTGTTGCCCGCCGTGCAGGCTGCCCGCGAGGCGGCGCGCCGCGCCCAGTGTTCCAATAACCTCAAGCAGGTAGGCTTGGCGATTTTGAATTACGAGAGCGCATTCAACAACTTGCCGCTGGGTGGACTTTCCACGAGCGGCGGCAATGGATTCGGTTTTTCTTGGTGGCCGCGGATACTACCTTACGCCGAACAGGATAAGTTCCTGGGTATGCTTGATCAGGAGGGCAAATATGGTATACACATTGGTTGGGTGGGCGGCGATACGTACGGCGGTCACGTCCGCAACCGAGACCTGCTCCGCGACAAGTTCTTTCATTTCATGTTCTGCCCTTCCAGTCCCCTTAATCCTTTCGTGCTTACGGTTCCTGAACATAACAACGCCAACACCATGAGCGCCACATATACGGGCATCGCCGGCGCCGCGGACCATCCCACAACAAAAAATCGCACAACCAATGCTTCCGAAGGAGTTCTTTGTTCGGGCGGAATATTTATTATGGAAGAGCCCGTTACGTTGCGCGATATTTCCGACGGTACCAGTAAAACGATTATGGTCGGCGAACAATCCGATTGGTGCATCTCCAGCACCGGAAGCAAGGTGGATTGTCGTGCCGACTGCGGGCACGGTTTTCCCATGGGGCCGCGTTACAACGAAAGCTGGCATCGCGCCTTCAACACCACTTGCTTGTTATATCCCATCAACGAACGTTCGTACGAGGCGGCGGGTGTAATTGGCAACTGTGGTTCAAACCGGCCCATCCAGTCGGCCCATGCGGGCGGTGCCCAGATACTATTCGTCGACGGTTCGGTGACTTTTCTGGAAGATGATATCGAATTACAGATCCTTTACAACCTGGCTAACCGCGACGACGGTAACCCTATGGAAGATTTTTAAATCAACCGGAGATTTGAATGTTCACATTTAGGGTGAAAGCTTCACATGCACAAATGGTATTGATCTGCGTGATCCTGGGGGTGTGCATGCCGGGTTGCAGCCAGAAAGAAAAACTTGGCGCCGTCTCCGGCAAGGTTACTTTCCAAGGCCAACCTGTCAAGGAAGGCACCGTAGTGTTCACAAACAAGGCCAAGGGCGTGTTCATGACCGCCAAGCTCGACGAGCAAGGACAATTCAAGGTCGTGATGGCCAAAGGTGCGGGTCTTCCACCGGGCGAGTATCAACTTAGTGTAAGTCCGCCGATCCCGGACGCCCCCATGGGCGCAGGACCGATGCCCCCGCCGATACCCGAGTGTCCAAATATTCCCCAGAGATACCGCGATCCCAAGACCAGCGGGCTTACGCTGACCGTGCCCGAAGAAGGAACCACGCTGAATATCGATATGAAGCCGTGAGGCAGAATGTAGAGGGCAGAGGGCAGAGGGCAGAGGACAGAAAGGTCGAAGGTCGAAATCAGAATGAGGAAGGAATGACGAATGCACAATGATCAAATCCAGACTTCTGAAAACTGAAGTCTGAAGTCTCATACACGTCGTGAATATTTTACGAAACCAGGTTTTATCATGGCTTTGAATCATTCAAGTTCCCGCAAAACGGCTTTCACGCTGGTCGAACTGCTTGTAGTAATCGCCATCATTGGCATTCTCATCGCGCTTTTACTGCCGGCCGTGCAGGCTGCCCGCGAGGCGGCGCGGCGCTCGCAATGTTCCAATAATATGAAACAAACGGGCTTGGCCCTTTTGAATTACGAAAGTGCACACAACGTTCTGCCATACGGCGGCATCCCCACCAAGGCCGGCGGCTACGGCTTCTCATGGTGGGTGCGGATTCTGCCATTCTACGAACACGGCGGTATTGTGGACGCGCTCGACCATGAAGGCCTTATGCCCGCCAACACCAATTGGCGAAACACGGTCGGCTATGTCGGCGGCCAGCAATACGGCGCCAATATGTACAACCAGGAACGACTCCGCGATCATTTCTTCCACTTCATGTACTGCCCCTCGAGCACGGTTGCGAAATACGGGACGGGCAACTGCATGAGCCCCACATACACGGGCGTCGCAGGCGCAATCGATCATCCGACAACGAAAATGCGTACTTCAGATCCCGCCCGTGGACTTATCTGTTCGGGCGGGGCGTTGGTTATGCACGAGAACGTTTCGATTCGTGACATAACCGACGGCACCAGCAAGACTATGATCGTCGCCGAGCAGTCGGACTGGTGTATTAACACCGACGGGAGCAAGATAGACTGCCGTAGTGACTGTCGCCACACCTTTTCGATGGGGCCGGCGAACGAGCCGGGCTGGAATCGAGCTTGGAACACCACGTGTGTCATGCACCCCATCAATCAAATGTCGTACTCGGCACAGGGTGTCATTGCCAATGATGGCTACTGTGGCTCAAACATCCCTATTCATTCGGCGCATGCCGGCGGCGCGCAAATACTATTTGTGGATGGTTCGGTGACTTTCCTGGAAAAGAATATCGAACTACAGGTCCTCTACAACCTGGCCAACCGCGACGACGGTAATCCCATGGAAGATTTTTAAAAACTAACTGGACTTTTGCAAAATTGCGAGTCAAGGGCACTTAGATATAAATTGGCGGCGCAGCCGGCAAATTATATCTAAACGCCGCAG
>JAFGTN010000929.1 GCA_016934075.1 Pirellulales bacterium | reverse complement strand
GGGCAGGTTACTCCATCGCCTCCATGCCAATTCCCCCATGGAAACGCAAAAAACTGATTTCTGATCGCCATCGTTGTGTATTCGTATCGTGCTGCATGGTCTCCCCACCAATTTGGGAGGCTATAATGGCCTACCAATCCATCGTAGCCGATACGCTTGAGATTGGCCGTATACCAAGCGATGTTTTCGCGGGCCAGTTCCGTACAGAAGAGTGTGAAGTCTTGATCGCTTGGACTCGATCCTATTCCGGTCCAATCGAAATACGGCAACTTGAACGAAAGGTTCCCCGCCGGCGTCACCACTTGGTCGAAAGAGGTAATGGCGGCGTTTCCCCATGCCTTGGCCAGGGCTTGGGGCGTTTTATACTTAGCCCCCAGCCATTGACGGAATCGCTGGTTCATCGTTTCTTTGATTGCGTCGGACGAAATGAAACGGGCCAGCAGTCCCGATTCCTGTTCATTATAGGGTTCGACGCAGACAATGGCTGGATCGTCCTTCCATGCCAATCCCGTGTAGGGATTGACATGGTTCATCAGAGTCTCAGCCGCATAGAGCCAAATTCGGCGTATTTCAGGATCCCCCAAAAACATCCGCGCCTTGAAGTTGCATTCCTGGCTCTGGACTGCAGGATTATGCTTCAGCGGAGGAGGTATCTCCTGAAAAAGCCCGTAACCAAGCAAGGTCAGATGCAGGTAGATCCCTTCCTGGCCCATCTGGGCGATCATGTAATCAACCTTATCGAGCATTTCCGGACTGATGCTCAGGCTTTTCTGCGGCGACATCAGGTCAATATCGAATATTCGAAAGAGATTGTACCCCTGAATTCTGCACGCCCGGACATAGCGGTCCACATTCTCTTTCCACTTTGGGCCCTCGCCAAACCACCCCATACCATCAACGCTCATGGCCTCGTCATTCACCACATGGAATATGAATCCCTTCAATCTGACCGGATTTTGTGGCTTGCCTTTGGCAACCAGTTTCCCGGAAGGCCCGATGACAAGTCGCGGCAAGCGTTTGCTCCCCGCGGACGGTCCGTCCACCAACGGCACGGCGCTCACCGCGCTCAAGTCCAAGGCGCTGCCCGCCTTTACCAGCACGTCAGATGTGTCCACCACCTTCCATTGCGAGTTCGCTACGAATGTCAACTTTTCTTCAGCGATGGCCGCAACAGTTGATGCTGCCACAGCCATGTAACAACACAGCAGGAATAGTTTTCTGGCGACGGCACAGGCCACGCACATCAAACCGATTGGCTCTTTCTTCATGGTAGTCTTCCATTGTGTTGAGTGGCGAATATTGACAGTCCGTATAGACATAACGATATCTGAATTCTCAGTCCAGTGTTCTACCAACTGAGCCACCTGTCCTTGCTTAAACCCACAAAAGGGAGAGGAATTTTGTTACTGGCACAACTAAAATATCAAAGTATATGCCTAAATAGATCAGCATGCCTTACGTTTTCGATGTTAGGGTGGCACCTGATTAGAGTCAAGCAAATACAACGGCTACAAATTATGATACAACATAATTTATTTACGTTTTATGTAAATCGCGACTTCCCGGAAGAATTCTTGTGCCCGCTTGACATAGTGTAATATCTACACTATGATACCACACAGTTAACAGATTGCCGTGTGAATTCCAAGAAGGTAGGAACATTGCATGAAAGCCTTGATACTTGTCGATATCCAGAACGATTTCGTGCCCGGCGGAGCTCTGGCCGTGCCCGAGGGCGATCGGGTGGCGACTGTAGCCAACCGGTTGATGTCTCATTTCGATCTGGTCGTAGCCACTCAGGATTGGCACCCGGCGGATCATATGAGCTTTGCCTCCCAGCATCCCGGTCGAGATATCGGCGAGCAGATCGAACTGAATGGACTGCCGCAGATCCTCTGGCCCGACCACTGTGTGGAAGGGACCACGGGCGCGGATTTCGTCGCGGGCCTCGACACCGCCACCATCGACCACGTCGTCCGCAAAGGCACCGATCGCGCGATCGACAGCTACAGCGGCTTTTTTGATAATGCCCATCGCAAGTCGACCGGTATGGCTGATTACCTCAAATCCCATCAGGTCAACGGTGTTTTTATTATGGGCCTGGCAACCGACTACTGCGTAAAATTCACCGCCTTGGACGCCGTGGATCTCGGCTTCGAAACAATCCTGATCGAAGACGGCTGCCGCGGCGTGAACCTGAAACCCGGTGACGTTGTCAAAGCCATCAAAGAAATGCAAGCCGCAGGTGTGCGGGTGAAGGATAGCGATCAAATATGAACAACTCGTATCTAAGAAACGATCACAATCAGAGACTCCAGCGAGCGCTGCTATGCTTAAACGGCCTGTCCGTTGGCTGTCGGCATGAAGGGAATTCCAGCCGAATGGATCACGACTCGTGAACCTTTGGCTATTGGTGAATAGGTTGCCATGTCAAGCAGAAACTCAAGTGATAGGATTGCACTATGGATATAGAAGTAGTAGGGTGCGTGCTTGCACGCACCAAGAAAAGGTGTGTACTCGTGAGGCGCAAGAAACGTCTCAAGCATGTATTATTCGCGCCGTATGACACCCAACAAGCATAACACATCTGTAGCTGAATTCGCAAGAATTCAGACGGTTTTCGCTCCGGTCGGCGCCACTACCTTCTCGTCAGCCAGTGTTCAAGCGATTGACGATTATACCATCTTCACCTCACCCACGCCACGTTGTCCACGTGGTGAACTCCGGGTGTGTCAATGGATTATGCCTGTCCTTTTGCTCTTCCTTCGAACGCAACTGTCCAGACACTACGATTCGAGCATACCGGAACGATCTAATTCAACTGGCGGAATTTCTGAATGATAAACCAATCTCGTCTGTTACAATCGGTGATTTAAGAGGATGGCTGGAAAGCATGAGAGATTATGCTGCTTCGACTATCGGGCGAAAACTGGCTACGGCTCGTTCGTTTTTCCGATTCGGCATTCGCGAGGGTTGGGTTGAAAAGAATCCGGCGCGGGAACTCGATATTCCACGCCGTGATAGGGTATTGCCTACAGTTTTAACTGAGGAGCAGATAGAATCAATTATTAATTTGGTTGATTCGAAGCGAGACCGGGCAATTCTGGAAGTTCTCTACTCCAGTGGCGCTCGGGTTTCTGAACTGGTTGGATTAAACTTAGAAGATCTTGGAGAATCTTTTATAAAGGTGTTCGGCAAAGGTGGAGTTGAAAGAATTTGTCCAATTGATGGTAACGTGCATCAGAAAGGGGGCCGGGACGGAGGTATTGCGCGCGTGAAAAAGGGGGCCACCGCGATTGTGTCCTATCTTTTCGT
>JAFGTN010000928.1 GCA_016934075.1 Pirellulales bacterium | reverse complement strand
GGAAGATGACGGCTTTGTTGAAAAAGGACTCGACGGTCCCGCCCAAGGCCGTGCTGGAGGCCATGGAAAAACGCCTGGAGACGATGAAGAAGAACCTGGCCGGGCAACAGGTTGCCGTCTACCCGATTCATCTGGCAAAGGGTAAGGCACCGGGTTGCACAAAGCGACTTATCGATGCCATAAACAATCGCGGCCTGTTCAAAGCGGTGGCGGGCACGGCTGATCCGAGTTTGAATGTCGAGGGCAGCCACAACGAGCAACGAGTGCTGTGGGGAGCCGCGCGGGAATTTGGTAAATTCATTAAGAAGAATCCGCCACGGACCGATTACGCACTCTACCTGGACTATGGGGTTTGTGGCCCCGAGGTGAAAATCCCGGATGGCATAAAGCGAGAGGCTAGCTATGTTCACTTAATCCTTTGCACCAAAGCGGGCGAAGTGGTGATGGTGGATTTCCAGAACTCGCATCATGGCGATTTCAAGCAAATAATGCCGAAAACCTGCCAGGATTGCGACCGTCTGGCACTTGTTCGCCTCGCCGCCCGGTTGGGGAAATAATAGCCACGGATCGTAAAAAGTAGATCGTGGGATGCGTCCTAAATGAACCGGAAACGTCCGTACACAGGCGAGAGCGGCTGTGTTACAATTATTAGCGGCGACACTCCCCGTCGCATTCTGCAGCGTGGGTATAACACCCGCCGTTAATACTGGTGAGTCGCTGACGCACCTTATGGATAGAGGCGATTTGTGCATGTCGAATAATAAGCTGACATATTTCGTGTCCGATTTGCACATGTACTCAAGTCGCTCTCAGGAAGAACGCTACCTGGAGGAGATCGAGCGCAAGGCGGCCCGGGCCAACAATTTCGTGCTTGGAGGCGACATTTTCGATTTCCGCTGGAGCACGATGGATACCCACGAAGAGACTGTCGTGCAGGCCGTCGATTGGCTTCGGCAGTTGGTCACGGATTGCCCCAACTGCGCATTCTACTATGTGTTGGGCAACCACGATTATAACCACGACATGATGGACGGTTGTGAGCGCCTGGCGGAGAAGTTCGAAAACTTTGCATGGAATCCGTTTTATGTGCGATTGGGCGACAGCGTGTTTCTGCACGGCGACGCGGCCGATAGAGTGGCCACCGGTGAGGAGTTGGCCGAAGCACGCGAACGTTGGCTCTGGAAGGAAAAACGCGGGCAAATGGCCAATCGTCTATACGATATAGCCGTGGCCAATCGACTGCACATGCCCGTAGTGCGCCTGGCCCGCACGAAAAAAACCACGGCTCGGCGGATTCTGTCATACCTGCGTAGCATTGACGAAGGCCCGTCCAGCGGCGTGAGGAACGTGTACTTCGGCCACACGCATTTAGCCTTTAGCGACTATCGCTACGGCGGGCTGATATTCCACAACGGCGGAGCACCCATGGAAGGCCTGCATTTCGAGATAATCCGGGCGGAGTTGTAGCACGGCCGTGGGGGGATGTGCTACGAACTAATTATTCCCTATCCGGCGACCATACCGGACGTTTTCGTTTTGACGGAACGTCTTGTGGCTGTACTTGCCTTGGTTGAGCGGCAACGCGCGGCTGTGCAGGTTGAGGTTTTGTCCGGGGGACTTCTTGCGACGATGGTTTTGTAAGCGTCTGTTGAGATGCCGGTGATTGCGACAGTTCTGCTTGTGGCGCAATGCTCCAATTCGACGGCTTCTGGTCGGCCGTGGCCACGGTGATGGCTTTCTCGGCTTGCACCTTGCGACCGTCGGCCGTGGTGTATCGAGCAAATAGCCGCAACCGCGAATGCTTGGGCTTCTTGCCCATCCAGGGTAACCGCAGATGGAATCCGTTCGGCGATCGCTGGTGGTATCCGCTGGCCTGATCCGGTGTAAGATCCCAGCGGGCCAGACGCACTGATTTACCTTCGGGCAACGGATCTATGACCACTACGCTAATCGGCCCGGCTGCGTCGACAACTTTTCCATTGGAGTCGCGTGGCTGCAAAACGAATCGCACGCCGTCGTCGCCGGGATGTCCGTCGGAATCGAATCCATCGGTGGGCATCCCAATCAGCTCGATGCGGGCAACTTCGCTGCTGTCGCCGGAAAGGTTCGAGCTTTTCTTTATGTCTGGATTTGGCGCCGTCTTGTCGCCTGGCAGGGGCAATTTCGTGTCCGGCGGCAGGATGGGGTCTTGTAATTGATCTTGAGGCATGCCGGTACCGGGTGGATTGAACGGTGGCGCTTCGGATTCGGGCGCGGCTCCAGCCGGCGGTGGCGGCACAAAAGGCGGAGCAACGGAATCGGGATCGCCAGGCCTGGTGCTTTCCGGAGGCCGCATTGGCGGCGCGTCGGGTTGAATATTCTGGAAGCGATCGTCGGATAATCCCTTGACGTTTGGCGGTGCCAGTGGTCCCCTGCCGGGTTTGTCCTTGGGTGTAGATTTACCCTTGCGGGGCTTGCTTTTCAGGCCGGGAATCGTCAGCGCGTCGAGCGGACTCGAAGGACTGGGGACGCCGCTGGATTGCTCCAACTCTTGGTTTCTTTGCCGAAGGGCACACAGTTCAGCCTGGCATTCGTCGAGCCGATCCTTAACGATGTAGTATCGGTCTTCCCACTGCCGGCTTTCTTGTTCGAGCATTGCCCGATATGAATTGGCCCGGCATCCGGTAAGGGCCAGGCATCCCAGGCAAAGCGTAATCCATAGCCACGGTTTCATCCTTGACCTCGTGGTTTGGCGGTTGTGTCGAGCACGTTACTGCACGTGTTTGATCACATTGTCGATAAGTCCATATTCTTTGGCTTCCTCGGCCGTCATAAAGCGATCGCGGTCCGTATCTTCTTCAACTTTTTTAAGAGGATGACCGGTGTGCTTGATGAGGATTTGGTTGAGCCGTTCTTTTATTTTTGCGAATTCCTTGGCGTGGATCATAATGTCCTCGGCCGTGCCTTCCATGCCGGCCAGGGGTTGGTGGATCATGATGCGTGAGTTCGGCAAGGCGTTTCGTTTACCTTTTTCGCCGGCGGTCAACAACACGGCACCCATCGAGGCGCACTGGCCCAGGCAATAGGTGGCCACGGGGCAACTGATGAATTGCATGGTGTCGTAGATGGCCATGCCCGCCGTTACCGCGCCACCCGGCGAGTTGATGTACAGGTGAATTTCCGATTTGGGGTCGTCCGATTGCAGGAAGAGCATTTGGGCAACGACGGCGTTGGCCACCTCGTCGTCTATGGCGGTGCCGAGGAAAATGATGCGGTCCTTCAGCAGGCGGCTGTAAATATCCATGGCCCGCTCTTCGCGGCCGCTCTTTTCGATCACATAGGGGATCAGTGGCATGAGTTGTTGCTCCGTTATTCTCTGACCGTGCGATTTTTCCTGTTTGCGGGCAGTCACGATAATAGGCGGGACCTATTATTCGTCCTCGTCTTCATCCTCTTCGTCGTCACCGGCTTTCTGCGAAGTTAGGATTTCGTCGACGATACCATATTCCTTGGCCGCTTCGGCCGTCATGTAAAAATCGCGGTCGGTGTCTTTGGCAATCCGTTCGATAGGTTGTTTGGTGTGTTCGGCAAGGATCTCGTTTAGCACGGTTCGTGTTTTAAGTATCTCCTCTGCTTGGATCTCGATATCCGACACCTGTCCACCCACCTGTCCGTAGGGCTGGTGGATCATGACCTTCGCGTGCGGCAGTACAAAACGCTTTTCCGGCGTTCCGCCGGCCAGCAGGACCGCGCCGCCGCTGGCAGCCAACCCCACGCAATACGTGCACACCGAACAGGATAATATCTGCATGGTGTCGTAAATCGCCAGGGTGGAACTGACGCTCCCGCCTGGTGAGTTGATGTAGAAGTGGATGTCCTTGCGGCGGTTTTCGCTTTGCAGGAACAATAGCTTCATCACCAGTTCGTTGGCGTTTCCGTCGTGGATTTCACCTTGGAGAAAAATAATGCGATTTTCCAGAAGTAAATCGCCCAAGGTCATCTGACGTTGGCGCTGGTAATCGCGGTAGTTTGATACGGGGTTAACCACCGGTGGACGATATAGACTACTCATGATCGAAAGGCCGGAATCCATGGTCTCGGTTATTGCAGAGTTTATGCGATTTAAAGATGCTGTTTATTCCATTAAATCAACGACTTCACCATCCGTGGTATCCTAATCCTCGGAGCTGCCTTCCTCTTCGGGTCCTTCCGGCTTGGCTTCGGGGATATCGGACTCGTCGTGTCCGCCCGCCGATTGGTCGATGGCTTCGGCGTCGGTAGCTTCGGGTTTGAAGGGCACTTCCTTGAACTCGGCCGCGTCGAGAATGAGGTCGATGACTTTCCGTTCGATAATCTGGTTGTGCAGAGCGTCCATCATGCCGCCCTTTTCCAGTCTCGCACGCACGCGGCGAACACTTTCGTTGCTCTGCGCGGCGATCAACTGGATCTCGGCGTCGTAATCGCTCTCGTCGACTTCGACGTCCTCGGCATCAGCGATACGCTCGAGAATGAAGTGTTCCTTCAGAGCCCGTTCGGTGGATGCCAGGCTGTTTTGCCGGATCGTATTCCGGTGGGCCTGGATTTCCTCTTGCGAGAAGCCGCTGCGCTGCAGTTCCATCACTGCCCGCTGCAGTTCGCGATGGCTCTGGCGCTCGAGCATCTCCTTGGGCAGGTCCCAATCGGCCGAGGCCGTCAAAGCCGCGGTGACCTGTTCGCGCGCACGGCGGTGTTGTTCGTATTCCAATTGACGTTCGAGTTGATCCTTGACCGCGTCGCGCAAATCGGCTTCCGACTCGAAACCTCCCATGGAATCCAGGAAATCGGCGTCTAGCTCGGGCAGTTCCAGCTCTTTGACGTCTAAAACCTCGAATGTCGCTTTGATTCTTTCGCCACGCAGGGCCACGTTGGGTGCGTCTTGACTGAGTACGGCCTCGGACGTTCGGGTTTCGCCGGCGGTGACGCCTTTCATGACCTTGCCGAAGTCGTCAATCTTGCCGTCGCGGAAACTCAATACCGAACGCAACCGAATCACTTCTTCCTCGGCACTGGAGAGCACCTGGTCGTTGTAAGTGAACTTGAGGTTCACCGTCAGATAGTTCCCTATCTCGGCGGCACCGTCGTGAGGCACGAGGCGACCGTAGCGAGACAGAATGCTTTCCAGTTGAGAGTCGACGTCTTCCTTGGTGAAATCGTGGATCGGTTTTTCTATTGCCAGACCCTTCCATTGCGGTAAGTCGAACTCTGGTCTCACCTCCAGGTCGTATTCGAAGGTCATGGGGCCTTCGTCGGGCAGGTCCACCGCATCCAGGTCGAAGTCGGGCTCGCTAATGGCCGCTAGATCTTCGTCATCGTTGGCCTGGGAAATTGCATCGAGCACGATCGTCGATTTGACCTTGTCGGCGATTTCCTTGCGAAATTTGGCTTCAATCAGTTTCCGCGGGGCATGGCCTATTCGGAAACCGGGCACTTCGGCAGTGGTTACCAACTCGCTAAACTCGTTGTCGTAATATTTGTCGATATTTTCGCGAGGAACTGTTACGGTGATGTGCCGCTCGCAAGTGCCGCGTTCATCGACTTTTACGGTCAGGTCGAGTTTATCGGGAGTTTCAGTGTCGACATCTTGAGTGTCGATTTCGGTTGCCGTATCGAGAGTAGGTTCTGCAGTGCTGTCGGAATCCGGTCGGTCGGTTTTGGACATAGAGATATCTATCGCGGAAAACAGGAAGGAAGTGAATTGACGCTTCTCCGAGAAAGTGGGAAAAGAGACTAAGGAGCGGGTGATGGGATTCGAACCCACGACAACAACGTTGGCAACGTTGTGCTCTGCCAACTGAGCTACACCCGCCCAAAAATACTCATTCGCCTCTTTCCCACTGCCTGGCAATTCACCACGACATCAGTTATTCCATCGTGGTGATAGCATCCGGCAGCCGGAGTCACGTAATTATAGAACTCGTTAGGACACATGCAAGGGCAATTGCCACTTGCGATAAGACGAAGTCCAAACGACTTATAAGTGTGAGATTAGCAAATTGAGCGTATTTAGTAGAAAAGGTCAATAGGGGACCCTCTGTAGTGGTGTGCAGCACAGCTAATATGACCTGTTGTTGTGCCAAGATCAAACCATTTAAAGGTGGATAATACAACGAAATCCTCGGTAACATATTGTGCGGGACTTACGCAAATGAGGTTGTTTATTGCGCGGATAGCATATTTGCATGTTGCTACCCCGCCAGTGGATAGGTTATATTAAAAGTACGCTCCAAATATTCCACACTACGTTTTTTCACTCGCATGTCTCTACAAGCGAAACTGACGGTTGTCGGCGGAAAAGCAAGCAAACGTACGGTTGCCTTGCAATTGCCAACTTCTATCGGTCGGAGTCGAGATGCCGACCTGACCGTGGCTCATCCGCAAATCAGCCGCAAACATTGCGAACTTTTCGAAAACGACGGACTGATCCTGGTCCGTGACGCCGGCAGTCTTAACGGCACGTATGTCAATTCTCACCGTGTCAAAGAAGCGCCATTGCCGCCGGAGGCCACCTTTAGCATTGGCCCATTGACGTTTCGGGTGAGATATCAGTATGACGGCGATCCCAACGATCTCCCCCCCATAATTCCGGCCGAAGAATCTGCCCAGCCGCAAGCAACCGGTGAAATCTCCGAAACCTTGCCCGTTCAAGATGAACCGCCCGAAGAGCTTGAAGTGTTGGAAGAATTTGTTGAAGAAGATCCGGGTGACGAAGTACCGGCCGTTGAAGAGTCTGTAGAGTCAGAAAGCCAACCCGACGTCACACCGGTAGATAAGGATCCCGCATCCGACGCTGCCGACGATGCCTTGGACGATTTTCTCAAAGGATTGACTTGAACGATTTTCAGCGGGTTGTCATCATCGGAGGCGGATTTGGCGGGCTTTACGCCGCACAATCATTGCGACGCGAGAAGGTTCGGGTGACGCTGGTTGATCGCCGCAACTTCCACCTGTTCCAGCCTCTCTTATATCAGGTGGCCACCGGCAGTCTCTCGCCGGCTAATATCGCATCGCCGTTACGAAGCATCCTGAAACATCAGAAAAACACCGAGGTGCTTTTGGCGGAGGTCGAAGATTTCGATTTGCGGAAACGACAGGTGGTCCTTTCCGACGGGCGGTTGGACTACGATACATTAATTGTGGCCGCCGGCGCGGGTCATTTCTATTTCGGCAACGACCAATGGGAATCGTTCGCCCCGGGTTTGAAAACTATCGAAGACGCAACCGAGATCCGACGGCGGATATTGATGGCATTCGAAGCGGCAGAACGAGAGACCTACCCGCAAGTGGTTCGTGAGCTGCTCACTTTTGTGGTAATCGGCGGAGGTCCAACCGGCGTCGAGTTGGCCGGTGCCCTGGCCGATGTCGCGCAGGAAACCTTGCCCGGCGAGTTCCGCACAATCGATCCTGCCACCGCTAAAATCATTCTGATCGAGGGATCGGACAGAATTCTGCATCCTTTTCCAAAAAAGCTATCCCAACGGGCTGTGCATGACTTGCATAACTTTAAAGTAGAAGTTCTCACAAATACGCGTGTTACGGATATCCGTCCCGACGGAGTTACCGTCAGCCGTGAGGGCCAGACGCAAGAGATAGCCGCCCGTACGGTACTCTGGGGCGCCGGAGTGAAGGCCTCGCCTTTGGGTGGGCGGTTGGCCGCGGCCGCGGGCATCGAAACGGATCGGGCCGGTCGTGTTCCGGTCGGAAGTGATTTATCGATCGACGGGTATCCGGAAGTGTTTGTAATCGGTGACCTGGCCGCCTGTAGCGATTCACAGGGCAATCCATTGCCCGGCGTTGCACCCGTGGCCATGCAGCAGGGCCGTTATGTAGCGAAATTGTTGGGGTGGAAACGACGCGACCGGACCGCAAAACCATTTGTCTATCGCGACAAGGGCATCATGGCCACGATCGGCCGGAACCGCGCCGTGGCGGCTATCGGCCGCATGCAATTGGCCGGTCGCTTGGCGTGGTTCGCCTGGCTGTTGGTTCACTTGATGTTCATCGTCACGTTCGAGAACCGGATATTGATCATGCTGCGTTGGGCATGGGTATATTTCACTCGACAACGATCCGCTTGTCTGATTATCGGCCGCGTGGCGAAAGACAGCAGGCCGGGTTGCGACCCGACGGGCATACCTTGAGCTTTGGGGTTTGTAGGATACATTTTGCGCTTCGTATAGTTTATAAAAAACCATACTATAGCGACTCCAACCCATTCAGGTTATACACCGACGTCATCGGGAACACGCCGTAAATACCACGTGTGAACACGAGATCGATGAAATCGTCGGCTACCAGGATGGGGTTCTTGGGGACGATGATAGTGTCGGAATCGCTCAGCCAGAGGTTGCCCACCGGGCAGGGTTCTTTTGCGTATAGAGCGGCGCGGAGGTTGACCATGGTGGCCAGTTGCCGCCAATCGTCGCCGCGGCGGAAGATAACAACTTGTCGGAGCCATGCTCCATTGTTCCAGCCGCGAGCCATGCTGATGGCCTGAATGGCGGTCGTGGGGCCGGTGAGTTCGAATCGCCCACCTTCTCGAACCTCGCCTATAACGTAGATGTATCGCGGCGCGCGCTGGATCAAAACGGGAATTACTTCGATACCCTCGACTTCTTGTCGATAACGTTCACGGAGTTCGACGCGTAGTTCCTTCAAAGTGAGTCCTTGCACGAACATCTGCCCCACGGCGGGCAGCGAGATCGTGCCGGCCGGTGTAACTCGGGCAAAGCGGTTCTGGCCGCCCGCTCCGTAGCGGTTGTCGACCGCGTTTCGCAGATCATCGAGCTTGCTGTTAACACGGATGGGCGTGACCGTGATTGCCGGCACTTTGTAGTATTTCTTGTAGAGTCGTTCGATCTCGTCATGTAGTTGGGCCACGGTCAAACCCGTGGCATGAACTTGGCCCAGCAGACGAAGTGTGATGGTACCATCGGGTTGAATCAGAAGCGTGTCGCGGTCGATGTTGGGGTCGGTCGACGATTCCACGCGTACCTCGTCACCGACGTTTAATTTGTAGGGCGTGGGCTGTTCTTCACGGGTGAGGCGGTAGACGAAGTCGAGCTGGTCGTCGGGACGGAGCCGATACTCGTGTACATGCGGAATTCTGGCGGGTCCCACATATTCGCCCTGAGCATAAGCCTGCCAGGCGATTTGCCGTGCGTCTTCCCAGCCGCGTCCGCAACCGTGTTCGCAATAACCGCCACATCTTTTGCAGCATTCACCATAGCTTTGGCATCCCGAATCGCCGAAACAATCCAATCCGCACACGTTTTGCGGCGCGGCCGGACCGAGTGCCTGGGCCATGGTAGGTGTTGCCGTTAGTAGCACCTCCAGCGCCAGTATCAGGCATGCCGCGGTCAAGTAGCTTACGGCCGCTAATCGGCGCACGTGTTTCGATTGGCGATCATGCATGCAAGATAGCGATTCATTCATGTTACTTCAGCACCTTTTTGAAGATGTTCAAAGACCAGCCTTTCGATTTTTCCTTATCGGCTTCCGGGGTCGGTTGC
>JAFGTN010000927.1 GCA_016934075.1 Pirellulales bacterium | reverse complement strand
GCAACCGAGACCTGCGACGTGGCCGGCTATATCTGGAGTCAAATTATGCTGTTGATCGTCAGCGGTCGCGGAGACATGGCGGACCGGGCGGAACGTGCTTTTTTCAATGCCGGCCCGGCCACAGTGGCCCGCGATTTTCGCACCCACGTGTATTTCCAGAGCCCCAATCGAGTGGTCGACAATTCTCCACCCTCCCCACATGGTCCGGGCGCGTCGGGGTGCTCGTACAAAACGACACATATGCCGCTGTGCTGCACGGCCGCTCTGAATCGCATTCTTCCCAATTACGTGATGCACATGTGGATGGCGACCTGCGACAACGGTCTGGCGGCCACCCACTACGGTCCCTGCAAAGTGTCCGCCCTGGCGGCCGATGGTGTCCCCGTCGAAATTGTCTGCCGCAGCGACTATCCTTTCAATGATGTCATCGAAATGAGCGTCAATCCGGCCCGAGAGGCGACTTTTCCGATCTTGTTCCGCATTCCCGGCTGGTGCAAGAATCCCGAGTTGATCGTGAACGGCGCCGGCTTGCAGGTCATGCCCGACGCCAAGGGTTTTGTGCGTACCGAGCGGATCTGGAAGCCGGGAGACACCGTACGCCTGCGTTTTCCAATGTCGGTGAGCGTGCAAACTGGACGCGACAACAATGCCGAGGGCGCGCCGTACGCTTCGGTTTCTTATGGACCCCTTCTTTTCTCGCTGCCGATTGCGGATATCCAAAATCCAAACACGCCGGATCCGGCCGCGAAGTGGAAATATGCGCTGGATTCGCAAGGCGAACAGTTGGGACAGGACATAGTCGTGGAGCGCAATTCGATGCCCGCCAAATGGGACTGGCCGTTGGCTTCTCCGCTGAGACTGAAGGCCAACGGCGTGGCTATCGACTGGAATCCCACACCACAGGCACCTCGCCTGCCACCAAAACCGATAGTGGAGGCAAAGGCACCCGAAAGAATCACACTGATACCCTACGGCTGCACCAAGTTCCGTGTCTCCATGTTTCCCATTACCGAGCAGACTTTCAAGCTGTCTGATTTGCGAGAACCGCCGCAATCCTCGCCGCGATAAAAGCATGGAATTGGCAATAAGCTTCGACAGCAGACAAATGTTTGCCCAGTCGCTTTCGACAGTGTTCAAAGCCAAAAAAACTCACGCCGCGCACCTAGCCATCCCCCCGGAAGTGCATAGCGCCTTCGACCAAATTTACAGCGGATTTTCGCGATATCGCATGGCATATTATCGATCTTGCCGATAGAATATGATATTGTAATTGTCGGACGCTTTTCGGTACAACTCCTCGTCCCAATTTTAAAGAGACCGCCGTCATGAAGTCTCTGAATTATTCCTGTCAATTGCCGCATAATCCGGTGAACTTCCCATCAAAAGTCGCCAAAGGTTTCACTCTGGTCGAGCTTCTGGTGGTAATCGCCATCATCGGCATCCTCATCGCGCTCTTATTGCCGGCCGTGCAGGCCGCGCGCGAAGCGGCGCGACGCATGCAGTGTACCAACAATCTCAAGCAGATCGGATTGGCTTGCCACACGCACCACGACGCCAAGGGACATCTGCCCTCCGGTCATTTCTGGCCGGAAAACAACAGCGGCTCCACGGACGGTGCCGAAGCCACTTGGGTTACTTTCACCCTGCCTTACCTCGAACAAAACGCGGCCACCGAAGCGCTCGATTGGGACAAGTCATTCGGTCATGCCACCGGCGGCGTAAATAGGGACATCATCAGCCTCATGTTACCCATGTTGGCTTGTCCCTCTTGTCCCCGGGTCGAACCATGGAACGGTGCATACGCCCGAGGAAGCTACGTGGCCAACAACGGCATCGGTCCCATGCGCGAAAGTACCTTGGCCAATCTACCCGTCATGCGACCCGTACCCAATACGAGCCAAACCTCCACTTCCACGGCCGGTGTATTCTATCTCAACAGCCGCACCAAGATCCGCGACATCTCCGACGGAACCAGCAAGACCGCCTTGGTCTCGGAAATTCGCCTCGTCGCCTCGACTAACGAATTCCGCGGCGTAATGCATTATCCTGAAGGACCGATCTACCATCATAACTACACGCCCAACAGCAGCGTGCCCGACGAAATCCGCAGAATGTGGTGCGACAATCCTTCCCCGCCCCAGGCACCATGCATCGGCACCTTCGATATCTGGAATCCGCGACTGCTGACCATGACCGCGCGAAGCTACCACCCGGGCGGCGTCAACCTGCTTTTGGGCGACGGCAGCGTGCGCTTCATCGACGAAACAATCGAACAAAACACCTGGTGGGCACTCTCCACGCCGCAAGCCGTCGGCACCGAAGCACCCTTGAACGAATTTTAGAGTCAGTTTTTAATTCGAATGTGTGAGTTCCGTTTGTAGTACCGCCTTCAGGCGGAAGATGAGACATATCGGCTTGCTTTGGTAAAGCGTTTACCGCCTGGAGGCGGAACTACAAACAACAAATCGCAGTGAGCTTGCCTTGCATCACTGGCTGACAAGCAGCCAGTGCCACCCATTTTCAAAACACGTTCTATGACGGCAAGTGCTTGATGCGGCTGAAATCTCCCGAGCGGGCTGCTTCCAGAACCGGACCCAGATAGTCGTCGACCATCTCCGCCGAAAGCGCCACGGGCATACCCTTGAGCTTCGACTCCAGCTTGGGATTCTTGGCCGCCTTTAAGAACCGCTCGATGTGCGCGTCGCCGAAACCTTCCACTTCGGAGAGCGTGGTGGGAAAACCGATTTGCACCGACTGTTCGAGCATGGCTTCGGCCACTGCAATGCCCAGGTCGTGGCCGTCGAGCGAATCGAAATCGGCCTTGCTGTAACCGGCCTCTTTGTAGATCCGACCCACCATCCGCATTCGTTCGGGAATACTCGGCGCGAAGAATACCGTGTAATACGGATTCATCAAAGCACAAGCTCGCCCGTGCGGCAGAATATCGACCAGCGAAAAGCTCGTCAGATGGGCGCCGTTGGTGCTGCCGATCATGATCGCCTGCCCGCCCATGTCGGTGCCCAGTCCCAGGGCCTCGCGCGCCGCCAGGTCTTCCAGATCGTCGCAAGCCGCGCGGAGATTGTTGACTATCAGATCGATACCCAAAAGCGATACGGCCGCGGCCTCTTCCAGTCTGTCCTCGGATATTCCATAAAACACCTCCAGGCAATGGGCCACGCCGTCGAGCCCGCCGTCCATGGTCAAGCCCAGGGGCATGCTGCGGCTGAGTTCGTAATCGAACATGGCCGCCGGCGGGATCACGGCCTCGTCGATAATCAACATCTTCTGCGCGGTTTGCATGTTGGTGATGTTGGAATATTTCGTCAAATGCGAACCCGAACCGGAAGCGATCTGACAGGCCACCATGGGTAGCATCGTGCGACCGGCTTCCTGCAGCATGCGCGACAGTTCGCCCACACCGAAATAGTCATCCAAATCGGGATGGATGTCGCCCAATGCCAAATGCGCTACGGCGGCCTTGGCGGCGTCGATGCAGCTCCCGCCGCCCGTAATCACGACGACCTCAGGCTGCTGCCGCGCCAACTCTTGCGATTGCCGATAAACATCTTCCAAGGGCGAGTTCGGCAAGGCCCCGGTGATGGGCTCTCCGGCCAATTCTATTCCCGCCGCGTCGAGGGCCTTTCGTGTGGCCTCGTGCAAGGTCGATCCCCAGCTTTTACCCACGCCGCTGGTTATCACCGACGCCCGCCGACCGAACCTTCCCGCAAGCTCACCCAAACGGTCGATGCAACCGAGCCCGAAAACGTATTTGTCGCCGTTATATTCCCGCAGCAGCGCCGCAGCCCGTTGCTTTCTATCGTTCATGACTTATGTCCTCTTAAAATCAGTTTTCCAACCGCTTTTTCACATCATAATTACCGGGTAATGGGTAGCCCCGATAGCTTGCCTATCGGAGTGCCGCAGGCACAAGAGGGTATTGATCCATCATCCCTCTCTTGCGGCTTCACCGTTTGCAATAGACGAGCTATCGGGACTACCCATCGACTTCGATGTTGCTCAGTACTAGTATTGCCACAGTGTAATTCACTCCCACCATCATTGGCAACCACCCACCTCCCTAGACCTTCCATCTTCCCAGCTCAGGGATTAAAATAAGTCTGGTTCTTCACGGAATTTAGTGGGTGAAAACAATGTTAACTTGCCTTCGGCAAGAGGTTTTTGAGGCATGGGCTAACAAAAG
>JAFGTN010000926.1 GCA_016934075.1 Pirellulales bacterium | reverse complement strand
TGGCAGTCACTGGGGAGCACTGAACGTTGCCTTCCCCTGCCGACTTGTGCCGCCGGAGCACGAACTGGTCACCGGCACACTGCGGAAACTCGAAACCAACATAAGCAAGGGTGGGCTGCCGCTGCACCTAGGCTGGCAAGCGGATGGATTGTGGGTTGCCATCGCACTTGACAACCTGGCCGAGGTTCATCTGACCCGCGGCAACGGTGACAAGGCTAACGAGTACCTCTACGCCACGCTCAATCACGGCACTCCTTTATATACGTGGTGCGAAGAACGCGGACAAGAACCTGGTGCTACCAATTGCACGGGCGATCGACAACACTTGTTCACGCCCGTGGCGGTTGTGCGCGGGCTGCGCGACATGATGGTGATGGAGAACGGCGAAGGTCTGGACCTTGCATTGGGCACGGCAAGAGAATGGCTGGCTTGCGGAAAACCTGTGGGCATAACATCCGCGCCCACGCATTTTGGCGAGGTCTCTTATCAGATACAGTATGATCCGGCCCGCTCGATGGTGAGCGGCGAGGTTAAATTCGAAGAAAATTCGAAGGCCGCCTGGAGCACGTTGCACATTCGCTTGCCCAGCGGACTGCGTGTCAAGTCAGTCAACCCCGAATCGAAAGCGATGATTCTGTCCGACGGTTCCGGGATCCGCTGGCAGGCCCCGCGCGGTACGATCAAGTTCCAGGCAACCGTCGGAACCTGATGTAATCCGAAAAGCGATAATGCTTTAGGGGAGAATTAGGATACAACGGGGAATTAATCGAAGAAAGACGACATCATGCGAATTCTACTTCCACTGCTATTGAGCTTCATCTTCTGGTCGGGCATATTTTACAGCGAACCGACTTGCAAAGCCGCGGAGGCTTCTCGAGAAGGACTGTTGCTTGAATACCATTTTAACGATGATGTGGCCGACAGTTCCGGCCGCAATCATAAGGGCACCGTGCACGGCAATCCCCAGTTCGTTGCGGGCAAGTCCGGAAAATGCCTTCAGTTCGATGGGGACGGAGATTTCGTCGATTGCGGCACGACTTTGCCGGAACTGCGAGACACGTTCACGGTCGAGTGCTGGGTCAAGCCCGAGGCAACCCAACATACCCACGCCGACATCTTCGGCAACCATATGGGCAGCGGCGAAGGATTGGTACTTCAGCAGGAAGAAACACAGACCAACCGTTTCGCGGCACACATTGGTACCGGTCCCGCAGCCTGGATCTCGTCGCAAGCGGCGAAGCTGGTTCCAGGAGTGTGGCAGCACGTCGCAATGGTTAAAACCCCGCAAGATTTGAGGTTGTATGTAAACGGCATCCCTGTGAGCATTGTCCCTAATACCAGACCCATGGTGCCGTCGGCGCTGACGATGCGCGTGGGCTTAGGATGTGACCAGAATGTGCGACATTTCCGCGGGCAGATTGATGAATTCCGTATATGGAACAAATCACTAACTTCATTCGGGCTCCCCTTTTCTGCAAGCGAGCAAGCGGAAGTGTTTGCAAGAAGCTTGTCCCTGCAAGCTAATTGGTCTTCGACCCCTAAGCCGCATTTGACGGTAACCCTAGATAAAGCACTAAGTCCGCTTGTGCCCAAGGAGATCGAACAGATCAAGGTCTCGCTCGACGCAAATACCTTCATTCATGGAAAAGACATCCATTTGCCCGAGATTGTGCTCACGCGTGAATCGGGATTCCGCGGTGAACTGTCTCTAGCGGCCAAGCCCACCTGCTGCTATTTTACTATAACGCACAAACCATACGTATTGCTTGGTGATCGCCGCGTCGAGGGAATTCCAGGCAAAATCGCCGTTGAAATCAATCGAGATTCGCTGGTGCCAAAGCCCGTACCGCTCACGGCAGGCGAAACGACGCGACCTGCCGTTGGTCGCCCGACCAAGGTGCTTTCGCTCGATGGGGATCAATGGTCAATCGCCATCGATCCCAAAAACGTGGGTCGCGAGCAACAATGGTATAAAGCTCCCGTAGCGGATGCCAAGCCGACCAAGGTGCCCTGGGTGATCCAAGACATCTTCCCCTCCTATCACGGCGTGGCCTGGTATTGGCGTGATTTCCGATCGCCGGCAAATCCGCATGCTCAAGGCCGCTACCTGTTGCGATTCCACGCTGTAGACTACCTGGCCGATGTCTGGATAAACGGAACCCACGTGGGCACGCACGCGGGAGGCGAAACTCCGTTCGTGTTGGACGTGAGCGAGGCTCTTAAACCCGGGCAGAACAACCGTGTGGCGGTCCGCGTTCTCAATCCCACCTACGAGCCGGTCGACGGAATTACCTTGAACCAGACTCCTCACGGATGCAAAAGATATCCTTTGGCTCCAGGCGGTGTTTATAACATCGGCGGGATCGTTGATTCAGTAGAGTTGTTGGTTTCGCCAGCGATTCGTGTAGCAGATATGTTCGTGCAGCCCGATCCCAAGACGGGCATGGTTCGCATTCAAGCAGAGCTTCACAATGCCTCAACCGCCGCGACACCGGTGTTTGTCGAGTTCGCCGTGGCACCAGCGGCGGTCGGGGAAACTGTGGACACGAAGCTCGTTAAATACAACATACCGCCCGGTGACACTATGGTGGATGCGGCTATGCAGGTGCAGCAGCCGCACCTCTGGGATCTCGACGATCCATTCCTCTACCGGGTTACGGCCCGCGTGTGGCAAGAAGGATCCGCGTCTTTTGACGAGCGTTCCACACGTTGCGGCTTTCGCGACTTCAGTTTCGAAAACAACTACTTCCGACTCAACGGACGGCGAATTTTTCTCCGCGGACCGCTGAACCTGATGCTCTATCCGGTCGGCTATACGGTACCCTCGAACCTCGATTGGCTGCGCCGTGACATATTGGCGATGAAGATGATGGGCTTCAATATCTGCCGGCTTGTTTTCGGCGGCACATCCCCCCGGCAGCTCGACGTTTTCGACGAGTTGGGCATGATGGTCTATCAGGAGAATTATGGTACATGGCTGACGGAGGAGTCACCCCAACTCGAAATAAACTTTAACACGGCTCTCAGCGAGATTATCTGTCGCGACCGCAACCATCCCAGCATCGTGAACTGGGGAATTTTGAACGAGACACACGACGGACACTTGTTCCGGCATGCGGTTGGTATCCTTCCTCTCGTGCGCAGCCTTGACAAGACACGGATGGTCATGCTCAGTAGCGGCCGTTGGGACGCTGATTGGACTATCGGCTCCCTAAGCAATCCGGGTTCATCGGTGTGGGAAAGCCCATTGCGTGACGAACACCGTTATCCAAATGTTCCGTACACCTCCGACACCATTCTAGATCTGCGCATCTTCGGAACCAAGGAACACCCCGTTTTGCTCTCCGAAAACGGCACGGGCTGCGCCAATAACCTCCCGCGTCTGACCCGCCATTACGAACAACTTGGCGCTGAGTACGCTGACGATGCCCGCTTCTACCGTTCCCATCTCGACGCCTTCATGGCGGATTGGAAACGTTGGAAGCTGTCGGACTGCTGGGCCCGCCCCGAAGATTTTTTCAACGAGAGCGAGAGGAATATGGCCATGCTTCGCGTGATCGGCGACAATGCCCTCCGCGCCAACCCTAACCTGGCTGGACGCTTTATGTGTGCGATTACCGATTCCGACTTCGACGGTTGCGGGCTGCTTAACACTTTTCGAGAACTCAAGCCGGGTTCGATGGATGCCATGTGCGATACCCAATCGCCTCTGCGATGGTGTATGTTTGTCGAACCCGTACAGGTCTACCGCGGACAATCCGTCCATCTGGAAGCGGTTCTGTCCAATGAGGACGTGCTCAAGCCCGGCAAGTATCCCGTGCGTCTACAGGTCGTCGGGCCACAGGGCAAACAGATCTTCGACGAGGTTATTGAGGCCAACATCCCCGATCCAACCAGCAAGCCCGAGCCTCCGTTTGCCTTGCCTGTTTTTACAAAAGATGTTCCCATCGACGGGCCCTCAGGCAAGTACCGCTTCCTGGCTACGTTCCAGAAGGGCGCTGCCGCGACGGGCGGAGACGTAACATTCCATGTCGCCGATCCGGCGGACATGCCGGCGGTCGATACGGAAGTCGTGCTCTGGGGAGACGATTTGGAACTGGCCACATGGCTTAAAAAACACAACATTCCGGTGCGACCCTTCTGCAACGATGCACCAAATCAGCGTGAAGTTATCCTTGTAGGGAGCAAGCCTCCCGCGCAAGACACGGCCGGGTCTTTCCGCCAACTCGCCCTGCGTATCGCTCGCGGCTCGACGGCCGTCTTCATCACACCCGAGGTATTTGCCAAGGAGAAACAGCCAACCGCCTGGGTTCCATTACGTTCCAAGGGATCTGTGGGACAGCTAGACGTGTGTGGTGGGTACTACCGGGCGGACAGCTTTGCCAAACGACATGCGATCTTCGACGGGCTGCCCGCGGGCGGAATTATGGACTACCGTTTCTACCGTGAGATCCTTCCACAAGCCGTGTGGTTCGGCTTGGATGAACCGGCAGAGGTGGTTGCCGGTTCTATCAGGGCAACATTCGGATATGGTTCCGCTCTGTTGGTCTCGGTACATCGCCTCGGGGCCGGACAATTCATCCTCAACACACTCAAAATCCGCCAGAACCTTGGCAAGGACCCCGTTGCCGAACGCCTGCTGCGTAACATACTCCGATTGGCCGCAAAAGACGCCAACAAACCGCTCGAACCGCTCCCCGCCGATTTCGATACCTACTTGAAAGCGATCGGGTATCGTTGAAAACTTTATCAAGCTTATCAAGCACGATTATCGTCGTATCGTTCTAAAGACCACACAAGCGAATCCGACCCCGTTGGAGTTCCAGAAAGTGGGCCACGCGTCGTTCACCCGCCATTGGGGCTCCTACGCCTTTCTCGAAAAGAACCGTTTGTCGCCGATCAACTGTTCGTTACTGTCGGCGAAACACCCTGGCTGATAATCGGTGATCTATCAAACGTCACCGCCCTACCCCAGGTCAAAATTCGCCCAATGTCCGAGTCCAAACGTGACAGGTCTAAAATGCCGTCGTTCCAATAAAGGGCCCCAGCGAAAAAGCAAATGCATTAAGAAATAAAAGACTGAATTTGCCGTTTTATTAGATCAGCCGACATTTTCTGGCGAAGAGGCAGAGCTATTATTGACAAGCATGGCCGGGTTGGTCATAATTAGCGGCGATTCAAATTTCCTATCATTTGGCAGATTCTAAAGGGACGATCGAAAAACAACTTTCCGGTTCCGATTATAAGAATGTGTTTTGAAATGGGTGCCACTGCTGGCTTGTCCAGCAGTGCAGAGAGCCTGTTCCGTGAAACACACTGCTGGACAAGCCAGCAGTGGCACCCATGGACAACCTAATGTCTTTTCAAACACGTTCTAAAGACGCAACCCGGTGAATCGGCAAGTATGTTCTTCGTTAGGTTCTGGAAGGGAGCATATTATGGTGATGGAGTATAAGGCGAATCCCACTAATAAGCCCGCGATGATTGCGGGTGGTATCGCTTTTCTTGTCAGTGCGGTCGTTGCTTTTCTAGTCGTACAGCATTTTTTTGCGGTTCCGTCTTCAATGGGCGAATTGCCGATTAATCCGCAGGTGAACGCCGCCAACTTCTCCAAAATTGCACTGGGAATGACGAGGGAGCAGATCAATGCCATACTGGGGGAGCCGCATGTTGAAGAGTGGGGTGAAAAAATATTCTTGGATGAGATGCCGACTGCCGAGGGAGTAGTATTTCCTAACCTCAAAGTCTACAAAGGCTATTACGGTAGCGACATCAAGGTCCTCTACAATGATAAAACCCATGAAGTGACGAACTGCGGCGGCAGGTGTAACCGCTTTGCGGCCGACACCATCGGTAGCTTGCCGCCGAAATCGCCCGATGAGCCGTCGCCCGGCAAATATGTGACAGAGGAAAACTTCAGCAAGATCAAGCCGGGCATGACTTCGCAAGAAGTTAAAGAGATCATGGGAAATTGCCAGGAGCAAGGCCATGGCGGAAAACGCTACTCAATTTTTGCTCGTTTTGGCGGTGAGCCGATCGTCGAGGCGGGATCATACGTCAGGGCCGGGATAGTTGCGGACAGATCGGTGTCCATGCCGGATGGATCGGATGGGGATACCAAGGCAATTACCGAGGGTTGGGTGAAGTTGCCCGAAGTTGCGCAAAAACTGGGATGTCCCGTCAATGCTCTGCCCACGTTTCGTATGTTGCATCAAGGTAATTGTTCGGTTTCCATGAGCCAGCACAACAGGAACATCTACCGAGGCCCGGAGGGCAAGGCGATTGTGATCTGGTTCGACAAAAAAGGCGGCCCGGCCGTTGCCCGCACGTTCTATGATTGCGATGTAAGCACTACACTGCACCTCGAAGCAATACCCGAGCTATCGGCCAAGGCCGAACTCAGCGACTTGTCGGGTGCCCTCGGAGGATTCAGCTCAAACTGGGGCAGCAAACGTTTGTTGCCTATGACCGTGGCGCGGACTTGGACCGATTCCACCGGCAAGCATTCCACCGAAGCCAAGTTCGTCGAAGTCGCCGACGGAAAGGTGAAACTCTGCAAGGCCGACGGCAGCTTTTCCTTGTTGCCGATCGATCGATTAAGCACGGCCGATCAGCAATGGATCGAGCAGTGGTTCGGACTGCCGGCGCAATAGTTTTCGAGTTTGTCTTTTTTGTGTTGGATTGATTCTATATTACCTATACCTTCATGATCCGTCCCTGGGTGGCGGATTGGGTTTGTTTGTGGCACAGGATCAGGGCGTCGCGGGCTAGTCGGCCGTCGAGCAGACCGGACGGAGTTTCAGTGCGAATCGACTTTACGACCTCGCCGATTTCGTTGGCGAAGGCATCGACCGGATCGCCCGATCCCAGCTTGGGTTGCGTCACACGGCCGGTGTTTGTCATTACCGTCAATGGAATGGCCAGCGTGGGATTTTTACCGATGGTGGCGAAATCGAACAGTAGCGTGGCCTTTTCCAGATAGATTTCGAAGGCGTGCGTGAAGGGGCGTCCTTGCTGCATCAGAGCGCCGCAACTTGCGGTAACCATGGGCCCATCGTCATAGATGAACTGGCTGTTGAAGATTTCAAGTACCTCACCACGCATGCGGCCGATGGTCTGCACGGCCTTGGGCATGCCGCAAATCAGGCGGATGAAGTGTGCATCGTGTATGTGCAGGTCGATCATCGGCCCGCCGCACACGTCAGGATCGTAGAAGTGCCCCATCCACAGGGGATCAGAGATCATGCGTTTGAAACTGCCGCCGATGACCTTGCCGTACTTACCACTCTTCACGGTGCGATAGGCGTAGCGATATTCAGGGAAGAATGGCAGTACATGACCGATCAGCAGCATCTTGCCCGCCTGCTTCGCCGTGCGCACCATACGCTGGGCGTCGGCCGATTTCAAGGCAATGGGCTTTTCGCAAAAAACGTGCTTGCCGGCCTTCAGGGCGGCTACCACGGCATCGGCGTGCTGCGAGGGGGGCAGGCAAATGTCGACCAGGTCGATTGTGGGATCTTCCAAGAGTTCATCCAGTGTGGGGTACTTGGCAATGCCGGCCAAGTCCATTTTTTTACCCTGCGGTCCGAAGTTGCCCTTGATCGAACGCCAGTCGCCCGCCAGACGAACCGGATCGGTTTCGCATATGGCTTTGACCTGAATGCCGTTCTTACGGCCATAGGCCAGATAATGGATCATTCCCATAAAGCCGAGGCCGGTAATTCCAACGCTAATCATTTTTTGTCTCCAAGAAGGATGAATTTTGAATTATTCCGTTTTCAGTTGTCAGGTTTGAGATTTGAGCATTTGACTTTCGACATTCATTCCTCATTCTGATTTCGACATTTCTGCCCTCTGCCTTCTGAAATCTGTAGTCTATAGTCCGTAGTCCTCACCCCAACACTTTCAAATACTTATCATAAGCATCATCCCAAGCGCCGGTGTCTTGTGGCTCGTATTGTTCTACTTCGAAGCTGTTTTTGATAACTTCGCGAGCTTGGGCGATGGATCCGACCTGGCCCGAGGCGACTGCTTGTGTCATGATGTTGCCTATGGCCGTAGCCTCGATGGGCCCGGTGACCACGCGTCGCCCGCAGGCGTTGGCGGCCGCCTGGCAAAGTTGTTTGTTTTGCGTGCCGCCGCCGACGATGTGCATGGTTTCGATGCGTCCGCCGGCCAACGCCTCGCACATTCCGAGCACTTGCCGGAATTTTAGGGCAAGGCTCTCCAGGGCGCAACGCAGCACGGCGCCTTGGTTTTTGGGTACCGGCTGGCCGGTGTCTGAGCAGAACTGGCGGATAGCCTCCGGCATGTCGCTGGGCGCTAAGAACATTTTTGCGTCTGGATCAATGAAGGAAACCAACGAGGGTGCGGCGGCCGACATCTGATTCAAATCCTCCCAATCCAGGTTCCGCCCGTCCTGGTTCCAGCGGCGGCGACATTCCTGAATAACCCACATTCCGGCAATATTCTTTAGCAGTCTGGTCGTGTCGCCTACTCCGCCTTCGTTGGTGAAACCATGTTGCATTACCAGGTCGTTGACCATGGGAGTCGGCGATTCCAGCCCCATTAAGGCCCAGGTGCCCAAGCTGATGTAGCACCAATCAGGTCGAGCACCGGGTTGACTTTGGGCGGGCACTGCCATTACGGCGCTGGCTGTGTCGTGTGTGCCGGGCAACACTACGTCGGCTTTCAGACCGCATGCTTCCGAAATCGAAGGTCGCAAGGCGCCTAGATTGGTGCCTGGCTGAGCGATTGTTTCGAGAATATTGCAGGGTAGTCCGAACGCTTGCAGAAGATCCGTTGCCCAATCTTTTTCGAGTGGGTTGTAAAACTGGCTGGTGGTGGCCATGGTCATTTCGTTGCACTTTGCACCGGTGAGTAGCCAGTTGAACAGATCGGCCATGAACAATAACGACTCGGACATTTCCAGCAGGACCGAATTGCAGTTTTTCATGGCCAGCAACTGATACAGGGAGTTAAACTGCAGGAATTGCAGACCTGTTTTTGCGAAAATATTTTCCTTCGAACAAATCTGGAAGGCTTTTTCCATCAGATTATCGGTGCGACTGTCGCGGTAATGATAAGGATTGCCTAGCAAAACATCATCGCGACCGAGCAGTCCGAAGTCGACTCCCCAAGTGTCAACGCCAATACTTGTGATTGGCTCGGATAGTGCCGCGGCAGCTCTAAGTCCTTGACTGACGTTGCTCCAAAGTCCCAGCAGATCCCAGTGCAGGCTGCCGGCCACGTCGACTGCACCATTCTCGAATCGGTAAACTTCTTCCAGCTCTATCTTCTGTCCATCAAAACGTCCCACCACGTGGCGACCACTTGATGCCCCCATATCTATTGCCATATATGCTTTATGAGCCATGACTTATAACCTCGTCGAAATGATCCGCAAAAAGCCGAAATTTGGTAAGTGTCCAGTGTACCGATAAGATATATCTTCAGAAAAAACCATCGTCCCGATTCCCCCTCGGGCCGTCAAGTGCCCAGGGGGCTATGTTGCAAATATGCTACTACCTCTGCTAGCATTACAGAAGCAGTAGAATTGACACAAAACCTGATGAGTTATGGATTTTGAATCGAGCGTTTTATGTGTGTCTGAACGGGCGTATTATTTATTAATTACCAGGTAAGGTGTAATAAAATGCTAGTACTTATCTAGCCCCCCCTTGCAAGAGTTCAGGAAAATGGGACAGTATTAGAGAACACCATTTGACTTTACTCACTTGGGATCTGATTATTTATTAAGGAACAATTGGTTTCTGACGTATATATGGCTGAATCGCAGCCGCCCTTTTGTACACTCCGACCCTGAAAGAATTTCGGAGGTGATTATGAAAATCTCTGCCAAAACTGAGTACGCTTGTATCGCCATGGTTGAGTTGGCCGGTAGCTATGGCACCGGTCAGCCGGTTCGAATTCGCAAGATCGCCGAACGGCACGATGTGCCCTCGCGATTCCTTGTACAGATCCTTCTGCAGCTAAAAGGTGCTGGCTTGGTTGCTAGCACGCGTGGTGCTGCCGGTGGTTACCACATGATATTGCCGCCCGAGGATATCTCGCTCGGTCAGGTAATGGATGTGGTCGAGGGTTCGATCAAAGCCAAGGAGCGATCGACAAACGCTTCTCCCGACTCATCCGCCGTGAAAGTCCTGCAAAAGGCTTGGTGCGAAGTGGAATCGGTTGAACGTGACATGCTTGAAAAAGTGACGTTTGCCGATCTGCTCGAACAGTCCAAAAAGCTGGATGCCAAATAAAATCGGTTCGTTTTGAACTGATTTTAGGTTTATGGCCGGGCGATTGGAGGGTTGGCGTGGATGTTGCGCGCTTTGTGCGGCATCCTACGTGTATCTCATATTTCGGACTCGACGCCCGGTTGAAATCCCGACTCATGGCGGGTATATTAATGGGTTTGCTATTATGCGGTCGTCCTGGATAGACCACACTCTCTTATGCAACCCGGAAGGAAGAGTCAATGACTAACCCAGCGCAGTCAGGTTTAGTGCCCCCACATGGTGGCCTCACAGAGCCCGTTTGTCGAACAGTTCCTGCAGAGGAAATTGAAGAGTTTCTCGCCAAAGCCGCCGGTCTGACAAAGGTCCCGGTTTCGGATGCCGACGTTTCGACCGTTTATCGTTTTGGCGACGGCGGATTGAGTCCTTTGGTCGGACCAATGAATTCGGCCACCTACGATCGGGTTCTCGACGAAGCCGTTATCGAACATGACGGCAAGCTTTACGCGTGGACAATCCCGCTGGCGCTGCCGGTAACGGCTGAATTGGCGGCTACGCTTTCGCCCGGCCGGGAAGTGGCTTTGACGAACATGGCCGGTGAGATTATTGCCACGTTGGAAATCAACGATGTTTTCGAATGGAACAAGCAAAAATATCTGAGCAAAGTCTATCGTACCGATCGTACCGACCACCCCGGGGCGGATATGGTACTGGTCGCCGATGCCGATAAGACGCATTTGTTGGGCGGTTCGGTTCGAGTCTTGCCGCCGCCAAAAAATCCCAAGTTCGGCAAATACGTGCTTTCACCCCGCGAAGTCCGCGAACTCTTGACCAAGAAGGGCTGGCAGCGCGTAGTGGCTTTCCAGACTCGCAACCCACTGCACCGTGCGCATGAATATGCATTGGTATATGGTCTAGAAACACTTTTACGCCAGGGCCACAACGCCGGTGCCTGCCTTAATCCCTTGATCGGCGAGACCAAGGGCGATGACGTACACGCCGACGTCCGCATGCACACTTACGAAGTGTTGATCGACGACCGGGCCATGGGTGAAGGCGATAGCGATCCCGAACTCTGGGGACCGCGCGGCGAGGCCGTTCCCGACCGCGTAATTCTTTTGGGACTGGACATCAAGATGTTCTATGGTGGTCCGGCCGAGGCTGTCATGCACGCCATCTATCGCCAGAACTTCGGCTTCACCGACATCATTATCGGCCGCAAACACGCCGATGCGCCTTATCATGACGGCTCGCCCATCTGGGGCGATTTCGATGCGCAAGAGGTCTTTAACACTCTTCGCGGCGATCTGCAAATCAAGCCTCTAAATGTTGGATTTGCCGCCTACTATGAATCACTCGGCCGCGTTGACCTCATGGAGAACCACCCTGACGAGAAGCCGGTCTTTATCTCCGGTAAACAAGTTCGCGCAACTTTGCAAGAGGGCAAAGAGGTCGATCATCGGATCATGCGTAAGAGTACCTCCAAGATCCTTTCCGAGGTGATGGCTAAGTAGCCAGTAGAGGACAGAGGGCAGAGAACAGGCTATTAGCCCGGCCGCTTGCGGCGGTTTCATACTAATTATATGTTGAAGAGACGCTTCACCACGCGTTTACCCTCCGGGAAATACGTTACTTTGTTGAATATGGACGCGTAGTTTCGAACCAGAATGCGTATAATACTTTGCCATTAATTCAAGCTCCACACCGGTCGCGGTCGGCCGGGCTAAACGAAATTGTTTCTCGCAATGCCCCACGATTTTTTCTTTTATTTTTTTGCCGCCTTGGCCGGGCTGCTGATGGGATTCTCGAAGACGGGTATACCTGGCGTTTCCACACCGGCCGTTGCCATCATGGCGGCCGCGTTTTCCCACAATGCCGAGGCGTCGGTGGGAGCCATGTTGCCGGTTTTGCTGACGTGCGATGTTTTCGCCGTGACGTACTACCGCCGCCATGCACAATGGAATTGGCTTGTCGGCCTCTTGCCGTATGCTGTTTTAGGCATGATCCCCGGATATCTGGTGTTGTACTTTTTTGAAGGTAATCAACTTCGCCCCATCCTCGGCATCCTCATTATCTCGCTATTTTGCCTTGAGTTGGCTCGCAGAAAATTCGCCTGGAATAAAATTCCTCAGCGGGCAGGGTTTGTAATCGTGCTGGGCATATTGACCGGCTTTTCGACCATGGTAGGCAATGCCGCCGGACCAGTGATGGCGCTTTATCTGATTGCATGTGGATTGGACAAGGAGCAATTCATCGGCACGTCCGCGTGGTTTTTCTTCATCCTTAACTTGACGAAGGTCGTGCCCTTTTGGTCGCAAGGTATGCTCACTCCGGAGATCCTCGGCACGAGTACTTGGGTGGCGTGCGTAGCCGTCTGCGGCGCGCTTTTGGGAATATATCTGCTGCCTAAGATTCCGCAGCGGATTTTTGACCGGCTGGTGATAGCCCTCACCGGCATAGCCGGGTTGTGGTTGCTTATTCCGTCATAAGCGGAGTGGCGTTAGCTACCAGCCCCGATTGTTTGCCGTTGTGCTGCCGAAACCGGCGATTTGTGCCGTTACGCTCACGGGAGCAATTGTCTAGCAGCCCGTTGAAAAACACAAGTTAGACCTATATGGAAAGGAAGCGACGCGTAGCGTCGGTTGCTTTTCATTGCATGTGGCTTGTGTAGTTGAGGTTATAACCTCCCCTGAAAAAGGAACTTACGCCCCCTTGCCGTAAGCACTTGCCATAATTCTAACAAATCCGGCAAGCCGGCTTTTTTAGAATTAGTAGGTCTAACTTGTGTTTTTTAACGGGCTGCTAGGTTTGTTCCCGCTGCCGTAGAGCCTCGAAGAACAGTACGGCTGCGGTTGCCGAGATGTTGAGGCTGTCGGCGACACCCAGCATGGGCAGACGGACGGCTTGGATGTCATCGCCGCTCCACTCATCGGTCAGCCCGTCGGCTTCGCTTCCCAGTACGATCGCACCACCACAGCGGAAATCGATCTCTGTGTAGGGTACCGATCCATCTACACGGGCTGTGAAAATCGGCAAGCCTTGCGCCCGCAGCCAAGTGAGTGATGCCGGTGTGCTCGTTTCGCGGATGGGTAGAGTCAGCACCGTGCCCAAGCTGGCACGAATGGCGTTGGGATTGAACAGGTCGGTGCGGCAATCGGCCAGGATGACTGCATCGATCGCCGCCGCGTCGGCGCTGCGAATCACGGCGCCGATGTTCCCCGGTTTCTCGATACCCTCGATCACAGCCACCAGCGGTTTTTCGGGCAATTTCAGATCTTCCAGCTCCCAATGCGGCACTTGGGCGACTGCCAAGACGCCTTCAGCCCGATCGCCGAAAGCCATCTTGTGGAAAACATTTTTTGAAACCTGAAAGAGGTTCCAGGCTCCACGGGTGCTTGTACCCTTATCCTGGCGGAGTTGATTAAGAACTTCTTCCAGCCGCTGCTGCTGTTCCTCGGTGCATATTTCTCGGCAGACGAAAACCTCGACGATTTCGATTCCGCCCCGGTTGGCACGCGATAATTCACGGATGCCGTCGACAAGAAATCGGTCTTGCTTTTGACGGTGCCGCCCGTCGCGCAGCCGCACGACGTTCTTCACGCGGGCGTTTTGCAGGCTGTTGATTTCCATCTCCGGTTTACCTGTCATGCGTTTGTTTACTGGTTTTACCATCTGAGGCTGACACCGCTGGGTAGTCGTCGACCGGTGGCCGACGCGATTGCGAGATTTTCTCCCGAAAAATGAGACTGGCCGGAAAGATGCCAGCTTCCATTTTCGCCGTCGGATTTTTCGAATGCTTCCTCAACCATTGCCCGCAGCTCATTCTGCCCATAGCCCGGCGTGTGGCAGGTCAGGAGCATGAATGCCCGCGAACCGGCCGTCAAGCGGCCACACATGTCCAGCAACTTTGGCAGGTGGTTCGAAAGCCGCCAAACCTCGCCCCTCGCGCCGTGACCGTAGCTGGGCGGATCCAGAATGACAGCATCGTAATGGTTTTCGCGTTTCAACTCTCGGCGGACAAACTTAACGGCGTCGTCGGCGATCCATCTGATGGGAGCCTCGGCCAGGCCGGACAATTCGGCGTTGCGACGCGCCCAGGTGACCGTATTGCGGGCCGCGTCGACGTGCGTAACCTGGGCCCCGGCCGCGGCGGAAGCAAGTGTGCTGCCGCCCGTGTATGCGAAAAGGTTCAGTACATTGAGCGTTCGACCGGCAGAGCGTACCTGCCTGGCAATCCAATCCCAATTGACGGCCTGCTCCGGAAAAACGCCCACGTG
>JAFGTN010000925.1 GCA_016934075.1 Pirellulales bacterium | reverse complement strand
TGGCAGTCACTGGGGAGCACTGAACGTTGCCTTCCCCTGCCGACTTGTGCCGCCGGAGCACGAACTGGTCACCGGCACACTGCGGAAGCTCGAAGACAACATAAGCAAGGGCGACCTGCCGCTGCACCTCGGCTGGCAAGCGTTGGAACCTGACATAAGCGACGTTCATTCGTGGGGCAGGTAATCAGTTGCGGCCATCCCTTTTTTCATCCAGCTTGGACCGATTGACTTGCCGATATCGCTCGTATCCAACGGACGGTTGATGATTTCTCCAGTCGCGTTGACTTGATCGGCTCCCACATCCTTGCTTTCCGGACGCCGTTGGCCATCGAGGTCCGCTTTTACTTGAAAGCCGAAATTTTCGTAGTCGCTTGTGGCTGCCCCGATGACGGGACTGCCCTCAGCAGGCCGCAATACACCGTGGGAATCTCTAACCAATTTCGGATCAAGCGATTTGAAGGCGCTTTGCGGGGTTGCAACGGGAACCTCGTTGCTGTACGCAATGTTTCCGTGAAATGAGTAGCCCTTGGACAACTGCGACGCGGAAAGGCCGGCGACGGCGCTTGCATTTCCGACAAAAAGATTGTTGGCGATGATAATGTTTCGCGGGATGCGACCGTACTCCCTGACTTGGATCCCGCTGCTCTTGCTGTTGACAATCGTGTTGAAGGCAATCAGCACATCGTTGGTCGGTTGATACCCGGTGGGCTGGGCGTCATCGTCACCTTCATAAATGTGGATGCCGGCGAGGCTCGTTTTGTCGATGTAGTTGTTCACCACACGATGGCCTTCGCCGATGATACGGATTCCGGCGGAACCTTTCTTACCCTGGCCGAAGAAGAAGTTGCCATCTACCAGATTGTACTTCCCATGGCGCAGGGTCAACTCGCCCGCACAGTCGCGAAATGTATTATATCGGTATGTGTTGTGGGAACTCTTACTTGAGATGATTTCGATTTCGCCGTCGCATTGGTGGAATAGGTTATGCTCGAAGAGATTGTAGGCGGGATAGTTCTGCTGGTGGCTGTAGCCGTTGCGGATGGTCTCCCAGCCGTTGCCCCAACCTTTCGCTCGCGGGCCGAAGTAGTTGTGGTCGATACGATGATGATTGAGTTTCTCCGAATTGGAGACGTCGATTTGCAGCGTCACATCCCGCTTGGTCTTCCCGGAGATGTAATTGTGATCGAGCCTGTTGTTCTTGCCGTATTTGAGTCTGATCCATTTGCAGCGATCATCCTTGTAGTCAGTAAGGGCGCAGTCGGTAATTCGACTGTGGCTACCTGACATATACCAGATTGCGTCGTCGGCTTCACCATTTTTAAACCAGAAACCGCGGATCGTGACATGGTCTCCTTTTATCTCGATGCGAGATTTCCCGGAAAGGATGACTTTGCCCGGCACTTCGGCACGAATGAGAATCGGTGCGGAAGATGTCCCGGAACGCGAAATGTCAAAGATCCAATCATTGTACGATCCGTTGCGGACAACAATCTCATCATCCGGCTGAGCCTTACCCAAAGAACTTGTCAGTTCGTCAGGATTGGATACGATAATCTGGGTGAATCCAAGCGCGGGAATGGCCAGAATGAGGGCGATCGCCGCCAGTCGCAGTATCCTGCGATAACTCGTTCGAGCCAGGGCGTGTATCGACGACTTACTTTTCAACGCATTCACTTGGCAAATAGGCATTTTGAATCTCCGCGATAAACCTGAGTTTAGCCTGAGATAGGGCGGGACTGCAACCCCTCGTAATATTTATGACTTGGTGGGCAAAAGGCGTCCGACAGTCATCGCAGATGCCGGAATGATTCTGGAGAGAGGCCGAAAACATTTTTGAAGGATCGGGAAAAATGAAAAGGATCGTCGAAACCAAGTTCAGTGGCTACCTGCTTCACTAGAATGTTGGAGGTTTGCAGCCGCTCGGCGGCTAGATTCATCTTTAGACGCATGAGAAGCCGATACGGGGTCTGGTGCTCATGGCGGTGGAATAGACGGCAGAGATAAGAGTGGTCGATTCGGCACTCGCGGGCGATCTGTTCCAGTGACCGGAGTCGGTGGCAGTTGTCTTCGATGTACTGTCGGCAACGCTGGTAGGTGGAGTATGCCCGCGTTAATCCCTTTTGGCTCGGCGCGCAAGACTCCGCGATCTTCAGTAGCAAGTATTCTAAAAGCGTACGGCACTGATCGACGGCAAAGCCCGTGCCCTTGAGGCCATCGTGGATAAGGTCGTCAAAATGCGATAGCCCAGCACTGGCGGACTCCGAAAAGGGATGAAATAATATCCCCTAAAGGAGTTTTCGATGGCGAAACCAGCCCCCACTAAAAATGCTTCCGTTGCCCCCTGCCGGCGACGGTACACTAACGACTTCAAGCAAGACGCTGTACGCTTGGTCACTCACGAGAAATACAGCTTTAAAGCGGCGGCGAAAGCCGTTGGGGTAAGCGAGAAGAGCCTGCGTGATTGGCATGCCAAGCTTGTTCCGGAGCCTGATCCATGCGGCGACGATGCGACCTTAGAGCAACTGCAGGAAGAGAATAAACGTCTTCGCAAGCAGCTCAAGCGCGGCGATCTGGGCGGTTGACCATGCAAATGACACACCCGCGAAGAAGCAATTTTGCGCAAGCCACGGTTTGCAGTACCACGTGATCGATGAGGAGGCGTTGCGAGGCTATCCTCTAGATCCGCCGGACGTAGCGAGCGCAAAAAAGAAGGTGTTGGTGACCGGGTGTTTCGATTGGTTTCATTCGGGACACGTGCGGTTCTTCGAAGAGGTCGCCGAACTGGGCGACCTCTTCGTGGTTGTGGGGCACGACGATAATATCAAGCTGCTTAAGGGCGAAAGTCACCCGATGTTCCCGGCCGAGCAAAGGCGATACATGGTCGGATCGGTTCGACTGGTGAAGCAAGCGTTCGTTTCAAGCGGCAACGGCTGGCTCGACGCGGAGCCGGAGATAGAACGAATCGAACCGGACATCTATGCGGTTAACCAAGACGGAGATCGACCGGAAAAACTCGACTATTGCCGGACACACGGCATCGAGTACAGAGTCCTGCAACGGCGGCCCAAGGAGGGGCTGCCAAAGCGGGAAAGTACACATTTGCGTGGTTTTTAATACAAGCGATAACTACTGAAATCTAAAGGAAAAATCATGAACTTCGTTTGGCACAAAACATCGGTGTTTTCCGCTCTATTGGTTATCTTGACCTGTACCTCTCAACAGCTTGTCGCGAAGGATCCCTACATAGCCGAACAACTGGCCCAGATCGACCGCGTCAATGCTGAAGGCAAGTGGCAAGTCGACTGGGATTCACTTACGAAACACGAGATTCCGGAATGGTTCCGCGATGCAAAGTTTGGCATATATGCCCACTGGGGTGTATATAGCGTGCCGGAATCTAGTAACGAGTGGTATCCAAGAAGAATGTATCTGAAGAAGGATGGTTGTTATAAGTATCACGTGGAAAAATACGGCGGCCCCGAGAAATTCGGCTATAAGGATTTTATTCCGCGATTTACCGCCGAGAAGTTTGATGCCGAGGCCTGGGCGGAGATCTATCATTCAGCCGGTGCGAAGTTTGCCGGGCCAGTAGCCGAACATCACGATGGCTTTTCGATGTGGGCCAGCAAGGTCAACCGCTGGAACGTCGGTGACATGGGGCCCAAGAGAGACATCACAAAGGAACTTGTTGAGGCACTGCGCAAGCGCGATATCAAGATCATCACCTCGTTTCACCACGCCTTCAACTTCCAGGGCTACTACACACCGGGCAAGGGCTGGGATACTTCGGATCCCCAATACGCTGATTTGTACGGCCAATTTAAGGACAAGACGCTGGCTCACGATCGTTGGTTGATAAAGCTCAAAGAAGTTATCGACGCCTATCGGCCGGACCAGATTTGGTTCGACTTCGGGCTGAAAAAGATTCCAGACGACTACAAGAAACGAATGGCTGCCTACTACTACAACCAAGAAGCAAAATGGGGTAAATCGGTTATTATCACCCGCAAAGGCACGCACTTACCGGAGGGTGTCGGCGCTATGGATATCGAACGCGGTAAAATGTCCGGCATGGGAAACGAACTCTGGCAAACCGACGATTCCGTGGCCACGAATTCCTGGTGTTATGTGAAGGGCCTGAAGCTGAAGCCCACGGAGGAATTAGTGCACGAATTGATCGATATTGTTGCCAAGAATGGTGTCCTCTTGTTAAATGTATCACCGACCGCCGACGGACGGATTCCGGACGATCAGCGTAAGCAGCTATTGGCGCTGGGCAATTGGCTCAAAATCAACGGCGAAGCCATCTACGCGACGCGCCCCTGGAAATTTCATGGCGAGGGCCCGAACTTGTTTGACCGGGGCCGCGGACTCGGCAAGATTGCACAAGGGCAGATCGGTTTCGTGGCTGAAGACATCCGCTATACACAATCGAAGGACGGCAAAATACTGTATGCAATTGCGTTGGGTCTGCCCAAAAAATCGTTGACATTGACCGCTACCAAGGTCAAGGTGGCCGGTCCGGAGGCCACTGTGTCTTTGCTTGGTTACGGAAAACTGGATTTTACCGTCAACGATCGTAAACAGGTGGTGATCGACGTAAGCGGCCTCACGGAGTCGAACGCACCGTGCCCATTTGCATATTCCTTCAAGCTGTCCGGTTTTGAATTGGACATTCAGCCCGACGCAGTCAAGCAAGCCCCCAAAACAAAGATGGTGCACGACTGATTGGATGAAAAAACACGACTGATCATATCCCCCACTTGCTGGATTAATCACAACTTGCACTTGTGATTGTCAATCTGACTTATGCCCGCCCATGATTTTCTCGACCGCCGGGCCGAGTGTCTCGGCATCTTCGAAGAGTACGAAACTTATACCGCCGAGCCCTTTGCATACTGCCTCGAAGCGGGCGTCGTCGTCCTTTGCCGTTGTGACATTACGGATGAAGATGGCCGCCACTTGTTCGGGATACTTACGGGCAACAGTGGCATAAATCTCGGGATCCTGCTCGCCCGAATCGCCGACCAAGATAAACCGCCGTCGCGGGAAGGCGGTCATGATCGGTTCTATCGCGGCCAGTTTGTGCGATTCTTGCGAGCCCAACAGTCCCAGCGACGACGGATCCTTAAGGCGAAAGTTTTTCAGGTCGAACGAACCATCGGGAAAGCCCTCTTCGGCCAGAAATTTGGACAGCGGTGGATAAAGTTGCCAGGGGCTGCCCGATACGTAGTGAAATACAACCCCCTTTTGTGCCCACTGCTGATATAATTCCGACATCCCCGCCACGGACTCGAAATTGCGTAAAAACGTGTTTGTCAACAAAGCCTTGCTATCGGTGACTTGGCTATGCTTGATGGTGTCGTCAATGTCGGAGATAACTGAATATCCCTCGCTGCCGATCACCTGCACACGCCCGTGGAAACTCCGCTCATCCGCTTCATCAACCACGACCCGATAGCTGAGTAAACGCCTGTCCCCATCTTTGCCGTCTCGTTGTTTCTCGTCTCGACTACCTTCTCCCAGCAACTCTTCAACTTCGTCGGCCGACAACCGCAGTTCCTCGCCAAAATGCCCGTCGGCGTCCGATGTACCCACCGCGTATACCTTTTCGCCCATCCGTACAAAGATCTCCTTACCCCGTTCATTGTCTACCAGAAACAACCCCAACCGATGCCGCAGCATATCGGCTTCGGCGGATCCATCTTCCACACCCAACGTCTGGGCCACACTTTCCAACATAGCCCGGCGACGAATAGAGTTTCCCTCGGGCTCGAAGATCCGCCCATGGATCGGCACCGTCCAGGTCCCGCCTTTCTCGTCGAGATGGGCGTAAGTCGGAAAAAGGACAACCGTTTCGTCGAAGCTAATATCGGATTTTTCCGTCGCGGTTGCCGGTTCAGTCGCGTTTAAACTACCCGGCGCTGATTGTTCATTCCCAGAAGGGACACGGCCCTTCGGCTTGCCGTCTGAATCACGTCCACACCCCGTGCCCAAAACCGTGACCGAGAATAGAATCAACAAAAAAAAACTGGGAAAAGTACGCATATAGTATCCTGGTCATCGTGTCTGTTTCTTGTTTTTAACCCTCACGCCCAGCGTACAGCACCGGCAGCCACTAGTCAACAAGTACGTTTCGATCTTCGGGAGAAGGCGAGTATGCTTGCCGACAGAACGGCTCCCGTCATAGCTAATGCCATATCTTTTTGCGCGTCGAACATATCGCCTTGTTGGCCGAGGAACTGGTCGGCCCATTCGGGCGTAAAAGTCTTGGCAACCAACCACTCTATAAACTCGTAGCCGGCGCTCGTGGCGATGATAAACACCACGGCCAATACGCATGACAGCGCCACCGACAAGTGAAAATGTCGACGTGCAACCTCCTGGGCGGGAACGGTCAACAACAGTCCATAGCAAAAGTGGACCATGCGGTCGTAGTGATTACGGTGAAAGCCGAAGGTCTCGCTTATGTTTATGCCGAACAGAAATTCGGACAAATCGTCGTAAGGAAAGTATGAATACAGGTATCTCGCGCCCAACGTGTGCAGGCAGAAGAATAAAATGATTAACGAGAAACTCAAGCGGCTTATGGTAAAGCGGTTGGATAAATAAACCAGAAGAAAAACCGCCAGCACTGTGGGAACATGTTGCATCAAGAGAAACTGCATATAAGGAGGCTTGATACAACTGGCAATAAAAAAGACCAGAAACAGCAGGAAAAACACCCTCTGGAAACGATCTTTGGGCATCAGATTCATGTGCCTTAGCCTGTTTGTAGTACCGCCCTCAGGCGGAATATGGAAGCATCCCGACCTGTCCTTGCAAGGATTTAACCAGTGTGCGGCTTGACGTTCCGGAAACATAGGCTGGCAAGCAGTCCGTGGCACCCGTCCGTTTTTTGGAACACTAATCGCCACTAATCTACGCTAATCAAGAAAAAGCATGAACCACCCATTTTTCATTAGTGTAAATAAGTAGGAATTAGCGTTCCCCCCCTTTTCCTGCATCGACTTAAACCGTCTTTAATCAAATCGTTTCACGTCGACTAGCTATCTATCCCGACGACCCGCCCTCTACCCCGGCGGCCAGGTCATCTTGCGTCCGCCCAGCAGGTGGAAGTGGATGTGCATGACTTCCTGGCCGGCGTTGGGACCGTTGTTGGTAACCACGCGATAGCCGTCGCCCAAGCCCAGATCGGCAGCGATTTTTCGCATGGCCACGAAAAGGTGCCCGATGAGGGCCTCGTCTTCTTCGCAGATATCGTCGACCGAGGCGATTTCTTTTTTGGGGATCACTATCAGGTGCGTCGGCGCCCGCGGGTTAATATCCTCGAAGGCCAGACAGAGGTCGTCTTCATAGACGATCGTGGCCGGAATCTCCCGATCGATGATTTTCTTGAAAATTGTCGGTTCGCCCATTTGTTCTCCTCCTATTGAATTGTTGTGCAGCAAAAGGGATCAAGTATGAGGGAAGAAGTGTCAGGTATCAGACTTTGGTTATCAGTATCCAGTTTTCAGTTTCCAGTAAAAACACCGGATCACAATCCGGTCAACGTAAACATTGATCATTGAACATTGATCATTGACCATTGAACCTTGGTCATTGAGTCTTGATCATTCCTCATTCCTTCCTCATTTTGATTTCGACATTCGACATTCCTCCCTCTACCCCCTATGTTATCTGATCCAGCGCAATTGCCTCGTCGATCAGCAGCACGGGGATGTCGTCTACGATGGGGTATAGATAATCCGCGCCCTCGCGGACCAGGCCGGCGACGACGGGTTCTTCGACCTTGGCCCCGCCGCGGTTCTTCACCTGTCCGGCCGCAATCGCATGGTTCAGCTTGGCCAGCAGCGCAGCATCGGCTTCGGCCAGTGGGGTTTGTTTTTCCGGGCAGGCAAGAATATCGATCAACCGCTTATCCATCATTGTTAATTCTCCATGTACTGCGAATGAAAGAGCGTCGAAAACACACGACGAGAGGTTCAGAATGCCCGATTTGCGGCCATTTTTCAACCCCCCCTGGCCGCCGGTTGAAAAAGGGTGCCACTGCTGGCTTGTCCAGCAGTGAGAGCAGTAAACTCCCGGGAAACACTGCTGGACAAGCCAGCAGTGGCACCCAAAACTCGCGAAGCCGACTTTTTCAACAGGCTGCTAGCAGACCAAGAATGCCAAACGCGAAGCTCAAGCAAGGTTAACCGTTGAGTGGACCTTGCCTGCGCTTCGCGCTAATATGGCTTCACGAAATGTCTGCTCTAAGTTGTTTTCGGCGTACTTTTACGTGTGACGCGGCTCCGCGTGGGACCTCGACGGCTGGGCTTCGATGTCGTCCATTGTTTTGTCAGGGTCTCGAAAACCTCGGGCGTCTCGTAGCGGATCACGTTGCTACCTTCGGGGATCGGGCCGATAAGGCCGCGAAATACGGGCAAGCCGCGTAGGCTCAAGTCGGTGCTACAGTCGTCGATGCCGATTTGGATGTGACGCTTCTGAAGTGCTTCTTGGCTATCGTAATCTCGAATGCTGATTTGGCCGTCCGTGCCACGCGTTACGATGCGGAAGGTGTCTTTTGCCATGGGGGGTACCTCTATCTAATGGTCATCTACTAAATCGAAGTATCGACCACCGCAAGGACACTTTCGGAGGCAATTTCCGGCCGCCCACACAGGGGGATTTTCCCCAAAAACCGGCAAATAGCATACCATAGCCACGCGCGTTACGAACGGTTCGTTGCGGCCCAAAAACCGGCCCGGGCAAAAGATTCGACCAGAATTACCCGTACAATATGCCCGCGATTTACCGGGCTGCGGATATCTGGTTAAGCCGTAGCGGTTACAGCCGTGAAGCGACCCGTAGCAATTGTCGCAACACCACGTACAGATCGGTATTGGTTAAAATCCCTACCAAACGCCCCTCTTCCACCACGGGCAGACAACTAATACCTTGCTCGAGCAAAATCGATGTCGCCCGATCCAGTGTGGTCCGCGGTCCGACCGTAACCAGGTCCGTACTCATCACTTCGCCGGCTTTGATTTTTTCGAGAGCTTCACGATTGGGCTCGCCGCCATATCCCAGGCACCGCAGCACGTCCCTATCACTAATCACCCCGATCAACCGTTGGTCAGCGTCGGTAACCAGCAGGTGGCGAAACTGCTTGGCATGAAATAGCTTGATCAGCTCAAAAACCGACATGTCCGGCGACACACAGCTTGGCTTTGCGGTCATAACTCGCGAGACCAGCAATTCTTCCCGGCTGCCCCCATATCCAATATTTTCCAAAGCCATGTCAACCTGCTTTTGTTTAGTGCAAACCTGCGTCATTGTATTTCTCCCGGTAAACATATCCTGCCAAAACGTAGAACAAACAATCCCCGGAGGCAAGCCGCTTGGGCCAACCGAAGGCCATCAATTACTTTAAAAAGGCCTTAAAATCCCACCACCCATACGAGGGACCTTCTTGTCAGTTCAGCAGTCCAAAGGTACATTGTTCAGAAGTGGCAGGGAGGATACGCGAATTGGTTAGCAGCCTGACTCGAAATCAGGTGCCGGCTTGCCGGTTGTGGGTTCGAGTCCCATGTCCTCCGCCTT
>JAFGTN010000924.1 GCA_016934075.1 Pirellulales bacterium | reverse complement strand
GTTCCTAAGGCATCGTCCAGGATGATCCGCTGGAGCCAGGTATAAAACGGCGCACACGCCAGGCAGTTGGCCTGCCGTCGCTGGAAGTTATCGGCGTTGGCTCCACCTAAGGCTTCGCCCTCGACGCCGCGTAGCCACTCGGGCCGATCTAGCCGGAACGGCCCGCCGTACGTACGCCAGGGGTGTGTGTTGTTCATCGTCGGCCACTGATGGACCTTCAGCCCGAGTTCTCTTGCCCGTTCAGCGAACCGCCGCACTCGCGGACCGAGGACGTAGTGGTCACCCTCGCGCAAATCTCGCATTTTGGCCGTTTCGCCACCCCACGGATGTGAATCGCTGAGTCCGTCAAGCCCGCATGACTTGATGAATTCGAGCGACTGTAGATCGCCGGCCAAATCTTCGTCGGAAGTATACTCGGCCTGCTGCATTTCGCTGTGCCAGCTACAGGCGAAGGCCATCAGGCCATGCCGCGGCGGTCCTAGAATGGCCGAGGCCATCGCTCTCATAGAATCTGACTCGGACGGTAGCGGCAAGACTTTCGACGGCGGCGGCGAATTGGCCTGCGTTGTCGTCTGTTGCCCCGTCAAACCGGCAGCCGCTGCTCCGTCAAAACCTCCTTTGCCGGCCACGCGTGCAAGGAACGATTCCAGCGAGAATTGCGCCGTCGCGGTGGTATCCTGGGCACTCCGCCGATACACGCCCAGGTACACGTTTTCGCAGACGAAACGCTCGCCCGCCGCAACTTTAAGACTGGGCGCGAAACCCAATCGCACCGCTCGCCCCTCCAGCGCCGAGTCGTCGTAGGGCATCTCGACACCCGTGAAAAATCCGCCTTTGCCCGTTCGCCCGAAGAACGTCCGGCTCGGTTCGCTATTGGCCGGACGAGGGACGCTCCAATTATGTTTGGCCTGCAAGTAGGCCGTGAGAAAGTCGAAGTCAGGGTGCCGATAACAGACCAAGCTGAGATCGGGTGTCGTAAACTTCGGCGTGCCTAGGGAAACATGCCGCAGGGCCACGTTTTTTGTAAATGTGAGGGTTAAATGCTTTTCCGCGAAGCTTCGGCCCGGCAACAACGTATAGCGAAGTTCGGCGGTTAGCAGCGGATGCGTGAAGCGAAAACAAGCTTCGCTATCCTTGCAAAGCGGTTTGGCTGCCGTCATGTCTTGTACCCGCACGGACTGCGTATCGAAGTCGACCGAGAACTCGTCGCCCTCGGCTTGATATATCTCGCCGGCCAACTTGTTCTCTATGGCTGCCAATGTTCCTGTTTTCCGATCGAAGCGCAAGCCGAGATGACTGTTTTCCAAGACGAGGGGTTCTTCCGCGTCTATCGCCGAAGGACCAAACAAGACAAGAGCGATAGAACAGGCAACTGCTGCAAACAGGTATTTTCGCATAAATAATTCTTTCTGACTTTGGCGTGACAGTGTATAGAGCACTGAAATGTAGATTCCAGTTTATTTCAACCCATGACGAAGTGAATATGTAAAATGGCTGAATATGATACGTAAAACGATTCTTCGCCCATTTTATTGGCCCATGCCCATACATGTCGAGTTGGCACGCTGCCGATAATCACCGCTAGGTTCGTCGACAAACAGCAGTCGCGGCTCGGGGATGGATCGATCGGCATGTAGTTCCGCATTTCAGTTCGCCGGCACATAGAGCAGTTTCACCGGACCTAGCAATCCGCTTGTCTGTTCGCGCCAGATCACATCTCCACCGTAGTTCACTGGCACATTATGGTTGGTTCTTGTATAGTGCTTGCCTTTTGTGACCATGTCGCCTGTGAGCCGGTTGATCCACAAGTTGGTGACTTTGACAGCCAGTTCGTTTTTCCCCGCGTGAACCGCCGGCGTGAGATCCACGCGGAATGGTGGTTTCCATACGATTCCCAATGAACGCCCATTCAAAAACACTTCCCCCACCTCACATAGCTTACCGAGGTCGAGATACACGCGCCGCCCAGGCCCGAGCTTTCCGGCAGGAATGTCGAGCGTCGTGGAGTAGGCCGCTGTACCGGAGAAGTACTTTATGCCTTCGTCAGTGAAATCTGTCCACGACTGTAGTTTCTCGAATTGCATTTCCTCCGGCGCGCCCCAACCTTTGGCAAAATGCACGGTCCACGGACCGTCAACCGGTTTTTCCAAGTCTGGTTGCGCCATCGGGTAGTTGGGAGCGTCAGCGGATGTCGAACTGCGAAAGACCACAAACATTGACCCGCCAGGTGCGAGCGGCAAATCGAGCGAGATCCCGTCCGTTTCCTCAGTATAAGAAACGCGGAGGTCCGTGCGGCCCGTTGCGGGATCCCACAACTCGGGCTTTCGCCCCTGAACACGGAACCGGCAATGTGCCAGCCCACCGTTGGTTCCCTTATTTCGCACAAAATAGAGGTCAGCATCTTTGGTCCGGCGGTGAATAAAATCCACCTCAGGCCCGGCCGGTTTGTGTTCGCACACGAAATCCGGCGCGACGCCGAGCGTTGCCAGAACCAGCGTGGGGGTCACGTCGGCAAAGACCTTGCCCTGGCCTACCGATCTGCCTTTCGATGTTTCAGTGATGTCGCTACCCCAAAGTTCATCTGCCAACTGCAGCACGCGGGTCGTACGCCGGACTTGATCCGCCAGTCGCGGATCGCGCGAGGGCTTAGGCCCAACGATTATGGCACCCGCCTTCACCAGTTTGGCGACCTTTTCCAGTACCTCTACCGGCATGTGGTCCTGACTGGGTAGTACCAGTAGCCGGTAGCTCATGCCGTCTGGCAGCGTCACGCGACCGTCTCGAACTTCCATGCGGTTCAAAATCACATCCGTGTTGACCACATCGTAGTCATACCCGGCATCGAGGCCCGGATAGAGCGGTTTCTGGGGAACGTCATGCAAAGGTGGCCAGAAGTTGGGGGCCTGGTCTCCATAGTAGCCGCAGACATCGGCCACGAATTGGCCTTGTTGCAACAGATAACAGCATCGGCTCAGATAATCGATGAAGGGCCGCGATTGCTCCCACCAGGTGGCGCGTGGATTCAAATCCGATCCGGCGTGAAAAACCCAACCGGGAAAACCTTCTTTCACCGGCGAGTGGGAGAACGTGTCAAAGGTAAACTGGTTGAGACCTTCGCACAGCGCGCGGTCGGCAAGCAGTTTCATAACAAACGGACCGTCCTTCCACCGACGCCAGGTTGTGAAGGATTCGGCGCTGATGTATTTTATGCCATAGATATGGGCGGCACTGGAAACTTCCTTCACCAGGAACATGTTGCGGTGCCGGTTCCAGAACTCGCCGCGAGGCACACTCGCATTCCCCAACGCCTTGAGCGAATCCACGGGTAAGGAGGCGTCCCAGATTGGTGGCCCTGGTCCTCCCGCTTCCGCGACGAGTTGAATGCCATATGGCTTCAGGAAGTCGCGTGCGCTCGCATAATGGCTGAAGATTACCTGCTCGCTCAGCGCTTTGCGATAGTCGTACAGAAACGCGTCGGTCACACCTTTGATTCTCCACCCCGCCAGGATCGGCAGATACAAAATCGGGTTGTAACCGGACCATTTTTTGAAATACTCGGGAAACCGATCTGTCCACGGAATACCTCCAGGTTGCTCCATGCTGTCGAGTGAGAGCTGATTCAGCCCCACCTCTGCTGCGTTCTCGGGTGTGATGCCCAAGCGGTCCAGGATATATTTGAAATGCCGTCGCGTAGCCGCGGGATCTAGGAAATCGATCTCCAAGCCATCCGACTTCGGACCTGGAATCATCAGCCGCTTCCCAGTATTGGAACAGACAAACCGCAGGATCACCCATTCGCCGTCCGGCACGGACCAGCTCAGCTTACCATCCTTGAACTGCTTCGAGAGATTCACAACCGCCGATAAACCGGCGATGGTCTTCTTGTCATTTTTCGGCACGGCCAGCACCGCCACCTCGCGGTAGAACTGAGGCAATCCCTCGGCATTCTTAGGACATAAATCCGGCACTTTCGGAAACGGCAAAGAGCCTTCAAACACGAGGGGGCCTTTCACATCGTGACTGGAACTATATAGCTGCTTCTGAGCCCAATCCGGTGTTACCCATGCGCCACCGGCGTTGTAACCACTACAGGCAACCAGCCCAACATTCATTCCCAGACGCTTGCTTTCCTTGATCGCGTGTCGAATTGATCGAACTGATTCGTCGCTGAGAAACGCAGGTCCGGCCGGGATGATTTTTTGGGGATCGAAAAGGGCCTGGGTATCAAATATCTCCAAGCCTCCCATGCCTTTGGCCTTGGCCTCTTCGAGGTCGGTGGTGATGGTCTTCGCATCGGCGTTGCCGTTGAGCCATTCCCACCAAGCGGTCGGCCTGGCTTCCAGCGGCGGGTTCTCGAACTTTTCTTGCGAAAGCGTATCCTCCGCATGGGCGGGAGCAAAACAGCAGAGTAATGCCAGGGCGGCAATAAGGAGGCTCGTGAAGCGGAGGGTGGTATGGTTTTTCATGGAGATTCTCTTTTTGAGGAAAGACATACTTTGAAAACTACTGTGTTACTGCCCTGCTGGTAGAAATTGAATCATTATTGGGAGGGCAAGGCTTCTGCCGACCAGCAGTGTATAGTAAAACGGCTCAGCAGGAGCTTCGCCCTCCCGTCCAATTTCTCTAGCCAGGGCTATCGTTCGTAATAACTGGTATTGTAAATCGTTCCTGTTATTTGGCCGTTTCACCAGATGCAAGCGATTTGGTGCAGCTTGCATGTAAATTCAAATTATCTAACCGACTCTATAGTTTTTGCAATAATCCGTTCCAGGCAGGCGTTTTGCAGTTGTGCAACGGGCTTGAAATCCTTGCTTGCTGCATGAATGCAAATCTGAGCCAATAGATACCGCGCCTCGGGGTAAGCCGGGTTTAGGTCCATGGAGCAGAGGACTAATCCTCCTTTGCCCACGGAACTTTCCAGTAGGTAGGCCAAAGGATGAAATGTCGAAAAGCGGTGGATGACGCGTATCGTGGGCTCGGTCTGTGGCAGTCCCAACGCCTCCATATCCAACGGCGGTGAGTTGACCATGAGTCGGAAGAACTGTAAATCGGCAAAGCCCTCGTGCGGAAATTGCCCAAGCAGGGATCCACTTTGAATGATCGTACCATTTTGTCCTTGATCGTAAGGGCCGTAGTTGGCCGGTGGAGTAAAGAAGTATTTTACATAGCCGAACAACGGTGGATGAGGGCGAACCAGGCCACTGCCGGGTACGAGGATCACTCTTCCGCCAGCGTTCATAAATTCGATCAGAGCGGGGTCCAGTTGCTCGGTCAAAACCACTTTCGTTGTCGAAGTAGCCAATTCGGCCGTGGATAGACGTGGGATGTCGTTCCTATGCTTCAACCAGGTATGTTGGGGCACGCCGTAGATTCGCACGGAAGCAGGTAGTAGTTTTTTATTTGGAAACAGCCAGAGGTTCCACTGGTTTGTGAAAACACGATCTCCTTCGCTCAAGGTCGCTTTGAGAATCGCCTTCTTCGGCTCCGTTATTTCCGGAATCTTCAGCGATAGATTCCCCGCTTTGCATGTGCGATAGGGTTGGGGTTTATAGGCAATTTCTCCTTGTCCAAGAGTTTGTTGATCTGCAACCAACTCCCATCGAACCGAAGGCCGCTGAAGCGAGGGGTGAGAGAAGTCCGATACGGACAGTTCGCAGTTCAGTGTGTCGCCGCCGACCAGCACTCGGTTATCCATTCCAAGGCTGCAAAGAATCACCGTGTCGCCGTTCGTTTGGAGCCAGGTGGAGCTGTCAGCGTACTTTCGTTCGTAGAACTCGTCGATAATTCCTTGGGGCGAAGGGTTCATGTCCATGGCGTCAAAGTGGCAAATACCGGCCAAAGTCGGGTTGTCCCGGCGACATATTTCCATTTTGGTTTTCGCCTCGACAAACTGCAACCGCTTGCTATTGGCGACGGCCTCCGGCAAGATGTGGCTGAGCCCGCGTCGGGCAGCGGTTTCCTGCGCGATTTCCGCCGTGTAGGGGCGCACCGCTCCAGAGTACTTGGACATGGCGGTCACGTCGGGAAACGAAGACCACCATCGATACTCGTGTTGGATCACTGGTTTTGCGGTTTTTGCATCGCACTCGAATTCATCATTGACGAAATCGCCTGGCAGTTCCTCGTTGCATCCGCCATCGGTCCAAATGACAAACGCACTCGGTTTGATCATTTTTGTTTCTCGATAGCATTGCCAGGCGATGTCCGGAAACTCTGTCGTATTTTTAAGTTCGTTGCTCATGCAATAAATATTTGCTGACGGGTGGTTGACGTCGCGTGAAACAACCAAATTCCACTGGCGTCGGAGCGGCTCACGGTGTTTGGCGTCTGGTTGCGGCCAGGCATAGGGGCGCGATGGATGGGAACCTCCCCAAGCGCCAATCATGCCCATCTCGCTTTGTACGAGCAAGCCGACCTCGTCAGCCACGTCAAGGTACTCGGGCGAGTAGACATAGGACTGGCAGCGGACGTAGTTATATCCATATTCTCGCAAAGTTTTGAGTTTCTTGCGCCAGCGTTCTCGGTTCGTGTCCGGGCAGCCCGTTTCGGGGCAAGAGATGAAATCACCAGTTCCCCGCATGTAATATGGATTTCCGTTGATGAGAAAATGTTTTCCTTGGGTGGCCAGTTTCACAAAACCCACTCGTTCGCTCACTGCATCCAGCGCGGTGTCGCCATCGGAAAGAACAGCATCTACGCGATACAATTGAGGACTATCAGGGCTCCATGGACGCGGGGAAGGTACGGATAGGTTGTGTTCGACAAGATCCGCATCGATTGATATTTCCTTAGTGATCGGCGGCCTTTTATCATTGATCGCTTGAGTGGAGAGCCGCAGTACAACCGGTCGGTCGGATGGGGCACCGCCGAGGCGAACACTCACCCGAAGCGTCTGTTGATCAAGATTTGGATAAACGTGACATTCTTTGATGAAGCGTTTTCCGGTTGCGGTAAGCTCAACGTCACGATACAGGCCTGACCAGTCACCTTGCCAGTTGAAGGCCAATCCAAGAATCCGATTTTGTTCATGAACGCGGACTACCAGCCAATTTGGTGTATCGAGACTAACGGCGTCGGTCACATCAAAACCAAAAGGAGCAAACGGGAGACCGTTTTCACCCAACCGGACACCGTTAAGCCAAACTTCTGCGCTTGGATGCACGCCACCGAAGTTCAATTGCAATCGCATGCCTTTCCACTCTTTGGGTACCTCGAATCGCTTGCCATACCATCCTGTGCCGCGGTACGTTGCTCGAAAGACACGAACTTGATGGCCAAAATCCCATAACGTGTCCTTACCATCTCCGCCGAAACCTTGCCCTTGCCAACAGCCTGGTACTTCGATCTTTTCGGTCAAGTTACCCGGCTCCTTGTACCATTGCTCGGTTAATCCATGGTCATTCGGATCAAGACGGAAGGACCACGAGCCAGATAGAATAAGCCGTCGTTGCTCGGGATGTACCAACACCGGATTGACCCTAACCGGGGTCAAGAAAGTGTGAGAAGTCGCCTCGTCCTGCCCTTGTAGAGACGAAGACATCGAAAAGAAAAAAAAGAAGATTGCAATTGCAAGGGCGTTGCGTATCAATGCATTTACCTCAAAGTTATAGAATGCGCCGTGTTGCGGTTTATTTGGATTTCAGTTCGAAGTCGTGCCGATTTGTGCCCGGCTGAATTTCAACTTCAAGTTCGGAATTTCGGTTGTAGCGTTCGGGTATGCATTGCGTGGTTTCGTCGATCATCGGTCCCGGTATCATATCGGTCACCTTTCTTCCCGTCTTTCGTACCCATGTGATTTCGACACGAACGGGCCCCACGCTTGGTCCTGTTGCCTTGGGAATTGTATATTGACCATTGGCAATGCGTGCCCTCGAAGGCAACCCAACATTGGGCAGGAAGCGGATCTCGCCGCCATCGACGGGCTGACCATCTAGCGTGACTTGCCCGGCGACCTCTCCGCGATTCTCTCCACCGCAACCGCCAAGGCCGAGTGACAAAATAAGGAACGCTGCAAAAAATAATCTTTTCGTGCTCGATTGCATCGTTTTCTTCCCGAAGATCTTCATAGTGGATTCGATAATGGTTCGCCGCCGGCAATGGTACCCAACGCACGCCAGAGAGACGGTTCGATCTCGTTTGTGATAAAATGCACGGATCCATCCACCTTCAGTGCCATCACACCGCCAGGGTGCATGCTGCGCGCGGCAGCGGCGAGATTGACATGATCGCTTGTCCCATCGCGGTTGCAAGGCCGGTTCGGCAGATCAGGGTTTATGCACCAGACGGGATTGTTAGTACAGATGTCGGGGATCGGTGTGTTTGGCGTGAGGATGTTGGCGGTCTGGCCGGCTCCGGTCTGCACGATCGCTCCACAGGGTTCATCAGACCATGCGAACCCCCTTGCATCGATCGGTGCGGTAAGACTTTCGGTCATGGCCAAGGTATTGCTCAAGCCGTCACGAATTTCGCTCGCCTTGGTTACCATGTTGGCACCGAACATGGCGCGTTTTGCAGAATCTGTCGAAAAGGCGTCGCCCATTTGCATGCCGCTAAAAACTGCGAAATAGTTGTTTCTGGCAAACTTTTGTGCCGGTTCCACATAAAACTCGCCGCCCAGGCCATCACTTGGGCACAGCAGATGTGGCAACGGAATCGAGGTCACTTCATAGTTGTTGCCATACCATAAGATGCCGTAAACATTGAAATCCAGTTTGTCGTAGACATTGGCAAGCTCAACATAGGGCAACAAGTGGACATGGAAGTTTGTTCGTGGTCCAAATCCTCCGTAGAGTTTCCCGGGATAATTCTTATCGTCCCAGATAACGCCCGGCGGATAACATTTTATCGCCGACTCGTAGTTGGCTAGAGCCACACCAAGTTGTTTGAGGTTGTTTGAACAATGGAGCCGGCGGGCCGCTTCGCGTGCGGCCTGCACTGCCGGCAACAACAAGGCGATTAAGATGCCGATGATCGCTATGACAACAAGCAATTCTACTAAGGTAAAACCGTGTCGCGGCCCGCATGTTCTCCGCGAGAGCATGTGTTTCGATAAGATATGCAACATTTTTCGATCCAATATCAGAAACGGTTGAAACTAAACTGAAATTTGTAAAAGGGGCATTATGTATGGCCCTAACGACCCTATTTCTTTTTGCTATTTGTTGCCATGGTCTCGAACAGTGAGTCGGCGATGGCTTTCATGCTTTTGTCACCGGGGTGCGCATTTACCCCTTTGCCTGCATTCTGGAAGGGGTTGCCCGATTCGTTAATCGCCCAGTTCGCTTGAGCACCCAAAGAACTTTGGTCCACAAAAACGCAACCGGCTGCAAGCGCGGCTTGCTTCATAATGTCATCCTTGACCTTGTCGGCCCAGTAACAGCTTCTCACAAAGATCCGCGGGTTCCCATTATTTTTTAACTGTTCCAGCAGATTGCCGAACGCAGTGGCATATTTCTTTTGTTCCTCGGGCGTAGTCAAAGGAAGCACATTCTCACCAATCGCCACCACCACGATGTCGGGCTTGAATGCCAATTGCTTCTGAAAGACAGGTGAATTGAAATCGTAGGTTGCGTAGTTCTTCTCAAACTCAATATTGTAAGTGGCTTTGAACTTGGGCGTATTGCCCGCCGCTTTGGCAATCGCACTGACGACCAGATGTACATAGTCCTTTTCCGACACACTCGCCGCCATGCCCCAACCGCCGGTCCAATTGGTGCCCGCTACGGACATGGGCGAAATCGTAATGCTGTTGCCGAAAAACAGGATTCGACCGGCGTTCATGTGCCCTAGCCGAATGTCGTCCGC
>JAFGTN010000923.1 GCA_016934075.1 Pirellulales bacterium | reverse complement strand
TGTGGACTCAAGAAAGACCTGGTTGGCCAGACGGGCCTGATCAGCGGTATGGAGCCGTTTGCCGCCTTGGAACCAGCCGCTTGGGGGAATTTCCTCGTCGGTGGGCATGAAATCCGCGAAATAAACTTGAAAGACGAAGCCACTCGGTTGGCCAAGGAACGAGCGGTTGACTCCAAGTTGGTTTCGGACTGCGAAACCGATTTGGAAGAGATCGACGGTCGCATCCGCCCGGGCACTATATATAATGTTGGTTCGACCATAGGCCAAATGGCCTCGCCCAAGGTGCCGCGCGACGAGTCACCCCGCCAGGTAATTGAGCGTTTGCAAACCGATTTGAAGGATTTTGCCAGGATGGCCGGGTTGGACCACGTGATCGTTGTGAATGTCAGCTCGACAGAACCCGCGGTCGACCCGGCGACGATTCCAGGTACTTGGTACGAGCTTGATAAAACGCTGGACAATCCGCAAAAATGCGCCCTTCCAGCCAGCTCGCTTTATGCGATTGCGGCGTTGAATTTGGGCTTTTCCTATATCAATTTCACTCCTTCATTGGGCTCGGAACCGGAGGCCATAGACGAGCTGGCTCGTCTGCGAGATTCGCGGCATATGGGCTGCGATGGCAAGACGGGCGAAACGTTGATGAAGAGCGTTTTAGCCCCGCTTTTTGCATTGCGAAACCTGGAGGTAATGAGCTGGGTGGGGCACAACATCTTCGGCAATATGGACGGTCGCGTGCTGGACGATCCGGCAAACAAGAAATCCAAGGTTGCGAGCAAAGACCATCTTTTGGCCGAGATACTTGGATATCGACCGCAAACCCTTGTATCGATTGAGTTTATAGAAAGCATGGGTGACTGGAAAACGGCCTGGGACCATATCCATTTCCAGGGATTTTTAGGTACTCCCATGTCCTTGCAGTTCACTTGGCAGGGCTGCGACTCGGTTTTGGCCGCCCCATTGGTACTGGATTTGGTGCGTTTTACGGAAATCGCACGGCGCAAGGGCCAAACCGGTCGCATGGAGTTCCTGGCCAGCTTCTTCAAAAGCCCTTATGGCGTGAAGGAACAGGGATTCGTGCGTCAATTCCAGATGCTGGAAGCCTGGACGCGGGGCGAATGAAAAACGCTACTTTTTCTAATCTGGATCCGTATTTTCCAGCTAGAATGCGTATCAATCACTATTGGCTAACAGGGCTTTTCGAAGTACAACTATCATTTACGGACTTTTTTCTTATATACGCTAGGACGCGAGCAAATTGGCTAAGCGAAAACGCACTCGTAAACGGAAGACAGCCGACGCTTCCACCGACAAACCTTCCAAAAAGTCTTCGGTATCGAAGCCCAGTAAAAAAGGCGATGCATCGGATTCACCTCCATCCAAGCGGGCTGCGAAACCTGTTCGGCGACCACCACGACGGAGCAACCGTGACGACGAAATCCTGGAACATCGCTGGGAAGTCGTGAGCGATGGTTCAAGTGAAAGACGGCGATCCGATGGCCGACGGCGCGATCGTTCAGAGCAAGATCACGATAAGGATTCCGGCCACGAGCAGGTCAAGAAGGTTCAAAAGCCCAAGCACGAAGAAAAAGCCAAGCGGCCCCAAAAGGCAAAGCAGGCCGATCAGAAATCGTCTCAATCCAGCGGCGCCGACAAAGTAATAGAAGACAAACGTCCGGCCAAGCGGCGCAAGCGCGTAAAGAAGAAGCGAAAAGCGTCGGAGTCCGGATCGAAAGAGGATACTCAAGAATCGGCAGAGAAACAAAAGCCGATAGAAACCGAGCAAAAACGACACAAACGCAAACGCCGCAAGAAGAAAGTAGCTTCTGCCGCGGGAGAATCCACCGACCAAGCCACACAAAAACCACAGGCGGAGAAAAAACCGCGCAAGACATGGCAGGCGAGTGAAAAGCAAGAAACCAAACGACCCGAATTCGAGCATCGATCGAAAGCCAAGCAGCCGCTTGTCGGGGAAGGTGGATTCTGGGACATGCCGCTTTCGGATACAATCCGTTCGGCCCTACACGCGGCCGATTATCTGGAACCGACACCCGTACAGGCCGGCTTGATCCCCAAGGCTCTCACGGGTATCGACTTAATGGGCCAGGCACGCACCGGGACGGGCAAGACGGCCGCTTTTGCAATTCCGATTCTCGAACAGATTGAAATCGGTGTAAAAAAACGTGGTCCACAAGCACTGATCCTGGTTCCCACGCGCGAATTGGCCGTTCAGGTACGCGACGAATGCGACAAGCTGGCGATGGGTTCCAAAGCACGCATTGTGGCCGTGTATGGCGGGAAACCAATTCGTCAGCAAATGGAGAAACTCAAGCGTGGCGCCGAGGTCGTGGTGGGTACGCCGGGGCGGGTTATGGACCACATGGCACGCGGTACTTTGTTTCTGGGCGATCTGCGCGTTGTAGTGCTCGACGAAGCTGACCGCATGCTCGACATCGGCTTTCGACCGGACATCGAAAAGATTCTACGCAAGTGTCCCCAGTCTCGGCAAACTCTGCTACTGAGCGCCACACTTCCGCCGCCTGTCAAACGTTTGGCGCGGCAGTACATGTATGAACCGGAGATTTTGGACTTCTCACCCAAGGACGTGGCGGTGGAAACCATCGAGCAGTTTTACTTCACGGTCGACGCAGTAAAAAAATTCGACCTGCTGGTGAAATTACTCAAGCGCGAGCAACCCACCCAGGCGATCATTTTCTGCCGAACAAGACGTGGCACGGAAAAGATTTTCCGGCGGTTATCGAGGAAAGAGAAGGGCGCCGCTTGCATCCACGGCGATTTGCCGCAGAGTACCCGTGATCGCGTGATGCGGGAATTCCGCGACGGCAAGGTCCGTCTTCTGATGGCGACCGATGTGGTCGGCCGCGGCATCGACGTCAGCGGTATATCACACATCATCAACTATGATACTCCGGAATTCTGCGACGACTATGTGCATCGGGTCGGTCGCACGGGCCGCATGGGCCGTGAAGGTGTTGCCTATAGCTTTGTAACGCCCGAAGAAGGTAACGAGTTGACGCGCATAGAAATGCGGATCAACCGCCTGCTCAAACGCGACGAGATCGAAGGCTTCTCCTCCGGTACCAATCCAGAGGGCGTCGAAGGCGAAGAAGAACCGCCGAAGACGGAATCGAAACCCGTATTCGGCCGCCCCACAAAACGCATTCGACGGGCACTTTAGAGATTTGGACGGCCGAATTTGCTGGGGTTGTCCAGGCCAATCCTCGTAACCGGTGCAATCGGTCCAGGTATTCTGAAAAATTGGCGCACACGTGACTTACACAAGCTATTCTTTATGAAAGTCATGATAGTCGGATATTTTACCGTATGTCCAAGCAGATTGCGAGCCAATGGACAGACAAACGCGGAAAACTCAGACCTCCAGTGTCGCGGATCTGGGCAGCCATATCGAACGTCGGATTTTGATCGTTGATGACAGCGAAATAAATCGCGACCTGTTGGAATGTCTGTTCCACAACGATTATTCTTTGGATTTGGCTGTCTCGGGCGAGGAGTGTTTGAAGAAACTGCCCGTTTTCTGCCCGGATCTGGTTCTGCTGGACATCATCTTGCCCGGCATTGACGGATACGAAACATGCCGCAGAATAAAATCCTGCCCAATGGGCGACTTCACGCAGGTGATTATTATCAGCAGCAAATCATCGCCTGCCGAACGGCTTGAGGGATATGAAGCCGGAGCGGAAGACTATATAGTGAAGCCTTTCGAGCACGATGAGCTTATGGCAAAAGTGCGCAGCCGCTTCAAATTGCGCGATAGCCTGGCGAATCTTTGGGCGGCCAACGCGCGCATACAAGAGTTCAATTCAGACTTGGAAGAACTTGTAGTCAAACGTACCAGCGAAATCATCGATACCCGAGACGTGGCCGTTTTCGCGTTGGCCAACTCGCGCGATCCGGAAACCGGTGAACACCTCGAGCGGATACGCGATTATTCCCAGATCCTGGCCGAGCATCTCGGGCGGAGTGGACCCTATGCCCGACAGATCGATCGCCAGTTTTTGGAAGACCTATATCGATCGAGCCCCTTGCACGATATCGGCAAAGTGGGAATTCCGGATGCCATTTTGCAGAAGCCGGGCAGCTTGACCAAAGAAGAATACGAGATAATGACCAGCCATGCGGTGATTGGGGCCGAAGCTCTCAAAGAAGCCGCGGGGCGGAGCGATTCGGGTGGATTTCTCAATATGGCCATCGACATTGCACGATACCACCACGAACATTTCAACGGTTGCGGCTATCCAGACGGCCTGGTGGGCTCCGATATTCCGCTCTCGGCCCGGATTGTGGCCTTACCCGATGTCTACGACGCCCTGACCTCGGGTCGCGTTTACAAAGAAGCCTTCTCACCGGAAATAGCCAAGGCAATGATCGTCGAGCAGCGTGGCGCACAATTCGACCCGGTAGTTGTCGACGCTTTTCTCAAAAGATACGATGATTTTCTTGCGATTGGATCTTCGTCCGGCAAGACTCTCTCGCCGGTTACCGTACAAGGCTAGCATTTTAGCGGCCGACTGCGACTGTTTGACATTATTGATGTTTGCGTTTCAAATGATCTGGTAGTGCAACATGACGCCCGAAAGCCGGGCTTCTCGTTGGAGGCCCTTGGTTCATTAGTTATGCAGGCCTCAATAGATCTGCCCACCCAACGTGGTGGTTTGCTCCGTCATTCTCCACACTCGACGGATATTTATCTTGCTGAACGACTTTGCTGATTTCTTTGTGGCGAACCAAATTGCCCCTGGCGATGTCTGTCCGGCCATGCGAGAATCGTTCAGTCGAAGGTTGGGCAGGATCAGAGGGCGGAGGGTGGAAATGTCGAATGTCGAAATCAGAATGAGGAAAGAATGACGAAAGACCAATGATCAAGGTTCAATGTTCAAATCATTAATAGACCGTGATCCGACAAAAACGTACAACTCTCGAATCTGAAGTCTGACGTCCGAAGTCTCAAGTCTTATGTCCTAAGTCTTGAGTCTAAACCAGATACCTCATATCTGTTACCAATCAAGAACAGAAAAATAGATGGTTCGTTTGTTCGTGCGAAAATGGTGGAGTCGACCCTGTGGCGGTCGAGAAGTGCTTTCCATAGCCTTGCCGCTGGTGGTTTCAACGGCGTCTTGGACAGTTATGAACTTCTGTGATCGCCTGTTCCTTCTCCGGCACTCGACCGAAGAGATGGCGGCCGCGTTGCCGGCGGGCATGCTGTATTTCGCCTCGATCTGTTTCCCCCTGGGTATCGCCGTGTATGTGAACACGTTCGTGGCCCAATACAAGGGGGCCGGGCACCCGGAGCGGATCGGGTTGGCGGTTTGGCAGGGTGTGTGGATCGGTATGATTGTCGCGCCTTTGTATCTGCTGACCATCCCCTTGGCGCCACTGTTGTTCCAGTTCGCCAAGCACGGTTCCGTGGTGGCCAATGCCGAGACGGTTTATTACCAGGTGCTGACCTGCGGAGCGGGCGCGGCGATTGTTGCCGGCGCGTTCTCCTCGTTTTTCACCGGCCGGGGCGCTACCCGCGTGGTGATGCTGGTCGACATGTCGGCCGCCGTTTTGAATGTAGTCTTGGACTATGTCTTGGTTTTCGGCAACTGGGGCGCTCCCGAGATGGGTATCGCCGGAGCGGCTTGGGCAACGGTCTCTTCGCAGTGGTTCCGCGTACTGCTCTACTGGTGGCTGGTGGAGTTGCCTTGTTACCGCGAGATATATCAAATCCGAACGGGTTGCCGCTGGAATACCGATTTGCTGAAACGCTTGCTGCGGTTCGGTTCGCCCAACGGGCTGCAATTGCTGGTGGAGATTTCGGCCTTCACCGTTTTCCTGCTGCTGGTCGGCCGATTGGGCAAAGAGGACATGGCTTCGACCACACTGGCTTTCAATGTGAACAGCGTGGCCTTCGTGCCCATGTTGGGGATGGGTATCGCCGTATCGACCATCGTGGGCCAACAACTCGGCAAGAATAATCCGGATCTGGCCGCGCGAGCGACTTGGACGGGGCTGGTCATGGCCATGTTCTACATGGGAACACTCTCGGTGATGTACGTAGTTGTGCCCGACTTGTTCATGCTGGGCCATGCGACACTCGTTGATCCCGAGCGATTCGCCGTTCTGCGCGACACGGTCGTCGTGCTCTTACGGTTCGTGGCGGCCTATTGTCTGTTCGACGCCATGGTGGTCGTCTTCGTTAGCGCCATCAAAGGCGCCGGCGATACGCGATTCGTGCTGCTTGTGCAACTGGTCGTGGCCCCGCCGCCGGTAATGGCGGCCTGGGTGGGAATCACGTATTTCGGTCTCGGTCTGATATACTGCTGGCTTGTAATGACCGTTTGGATATGGGTGCTGGGGATGATCTACCTGGGACGTTTCTTGCAAGGCCGTTGGCGAACCATGCGGGTGATCGAAGCCGGCATGCTGATGGGTGAAATCGAAGACCAGACTCCGGCACACCTGGCCACGTCGCCCGGCACACTGGCGGCGTCGCCTGCCACGGCCGATAGAACGGACTTGTAGGCCCGCGCTTCTATTCCATCGAAACGATAGCCACCTCGTAAATACCCACCCGAGGGACGACGTACTTTACGTAACCGTCTTTTTGAATATATGGTAGTTCAATATCCTGTTTGTGGTTTGGGCCGGCCAGCATCACTGATTTGACCTTGCGACCTTCGGGGATTCTCGCGTCCACGGCAAGCTCCGTGACGGGATCGTTATTGCGGTAGTTGACGAGATGGACTAGTTGCCGGTTGTCACAACGGGTAAGTTCGACGCATAATCCCAGCGACGGTTCCTGATTGCGGTCGCTATACAAAGGCCCGCCGGGCACAACTTTTGCCACCGTCTCTTGCGGTTTTGCCTTGGCGCGGAATCGAAGAGAAGGTTGCCGGTCAAGCGCGCGGCCAACCGCGTCGAGCAGATAGCCGGGCGACTCGAATCTGATCACACGATTGGCGGGTAGATCATCCAGCGCGGGTTTCTCGCGCGGGAACATCCACTCATTGTGGGTTGCCAACGGCCCCGTCACGCACAGCCGGCCGCCCGACTCAACATAACGCCTAACGTTGGCGATCTGTTCGTTCGACATGGCCCCACATCCGGCCAGCACCAGCGTGCGATAGCGGTTCAGGTCGCTCAGATGCTGATCGCAGACGATCTGGAAGCAGGCTCGATGGGCGATCAGCTTATCGATGCATCGAGAGGTTGCAGCGGCGAATTCGGCTGGGCCGAACATTTGCGAAGGAAAGCTGCGCAACACAGCCACATCGGCCACCACTTCGGTGTCGCTAAAGAGTTCGCGGCGGGTGCGATAGAAGCGGACGAACGGCGCCGTGTCGGGGTCGAGCGGTTTTCCGTGTCGGCCGGGATAGTTGGATATCTTGTCGTATTCGAACCAGCAGAGGCAGCCGAGGCAATCCAGATTGAAGGCCATGGCTTCGGCCATTTGCATCGGAGTCTGCACGTAGCGAAATACCATATTGCCCATGCGGCGAGCCAGCTTGTAGGTGGGGATGCCGGTATGCAATCGGCCATTCTCAAAACCACCGATAAATCCTTCGTTCCAAATCGCCTCGCCTCCTTCCAAAACGCGGGCGTGATCGACAGGCAGGTGTATTCGCGAGCGCAAGCCCCCCGGATTGCATTCCATCAGGACGTCGCCGCGCAAACTCCGCGCATAGCGGCCCATTTCATGATAGGAATCGGCCAGCCATTGGCAGGAGAAGTCTTGCCAGGCGCGCCGCAGGAAAGCATTGGCGTCACCTTTTTTCGGAGGCATGGCCGTATCGGCACCGGCTAATCCCATTTGCTCGATTTGACTGGGCGTGAAGGTTTTGGCCAGATATCGGCGAAACTGTTCGATCGAGCCGGAGTCGTAACCGGGTCCGCGCTCGTAGTTGTCGAGGTGTACCAGGTCGGTTTGAATGTCGTCGACGGCGAAGCGTACTATTTTCTTGTAGAACTCCAAGGCTTGCTGATGATTGCGATTCCAGTAGTAGCGGTAGTCAGTTCGGCCGTAAGTTTTAGGTTTCCCGTTCTCATCGAGCAGCACCCAGTTTTTCGCTTGGGGGATTTCCTTGAAGAGCGGCTCCCAGAGGAAAGCGCCGCTATAGGCATAGACACCGACGTGCAATCCCGCCTCGTGACAACGCCGAGCAAAATCGGCCGCTTCGGCCATGCTTTGCTTCTCCATTTCCAGCCCGCCGCCTTTGTAGCAGTGCATCATGATGAAGTTGACGCCCAGTTGCTTGAGCCGATCGATCATCTGGCGGCTGTGTTCTCGCCGGTAGGCGGCCTTCTGTTCGTCCGTTGGTATAAAACCGGGACTTCCATCTCGTCGCACGCGAAAAGGCAACGGCTCCCAACTGCCCGCCATCACCAGCCCCTCCCGCGCGAGCCACTTCGCGCGTTTGGCTTTGGGCAACGTGAGCTTATCGGCCTGGGCGATGCCCACAAGCATGGAAAGCAGGAGCGTGATCACGAACTTACGCATCGCTGGATCCTCCAAATTGGAAATGGGGGGTAACAGACTGTAGAAAAACACGCGAGTCGGGGCCGGGAGGGTGAAGCTACTGCTGAGCCGGGCACGACTCGGGACTAACAAGTTTGTCCTCTATCCTGTATACTCTATACGATACGCGTTGTCTTCTCAACAAGACCAAGACCTTGGCCGGGAAGTGGGTGTTTCACGACAAAGCCCAGTGTATTTATACTAGCAGCCAGGAGAAGCATATGTTTTGCCCTGTTCGGATCAAGACTTTCAAAACCGTTTTATTTGCCTGCTTTCTCACCACGGCTTTGATTTTGCCCAACAATTGCATGGCAACCGAGCCCGTAGAGTTGCATACCGACGTCTGTGTTGTGGGTGGCGGCAGCGGAGGTATCGGCGCGGCACTGGCCGCGAGTCGGGCGGGAGCGGAAGTAATACTAATCGAAAAACAAGCCAAACTCGGCGGTACCAGCACGCTGGCCAATGTCAATAGCTGGGAGCCGGGGCCGGGCTGCTCTTTTGCTCGTGAAATATACGACCGCCTCAAAAAAATCCCCAAGGCCGTAAAAATTCCCGATGCGCAAGGCAAGAAAAGATCGTACGAAGACACATTGAGACGCGCTGGATTGCCGCGCAGTGTATGGCAGTCGGCTTCGGTGCAGTTCGAGGTGGATCCGTTTTGCCGCGTGGTTACCGGCATGCTCGACGAGACGGGCAAGTGCAAGATATTGCTCAATACCAAATTCACCAAGAGCAAGGCCGACGGCAACAGAGTTGTATATATCGAAGCCGAATCGAGTTCGAAACAACGGTACAAGATATTCGCCAAAGTATTTGTCGATTCGACCGGTGGGGGCCATTTATGCAAATCGCTGGGCTGCGAGATGATGCTCGGTGCGGAAAGCAAGCAGAAGTTTAACGAACCCTCGGCGCCGGACAAACCGTTTAACACCCTCAACTCCCTGGAACTATGCTACCGCATACGCCGCAGCGACAAACCGAAAAAGGAACCTCCGCCCCAGCCGCCGATGGTGGTTCGCGGTGGTTACGCTTATGAAACTCCGGACGGAGACAAAATCGTAAATCCATGCGGTGGGCTGCTACCGGGCTGGGATCTTATTGCTTTGGGTTACGACGGCGCCATGGCAAAAGCCAAGCGGCGTGCCCATGCACATTGGCACTGGATGCAACGCACCAAGTATCCGAACTATGAATTCGACAGTTTTCCCGCCATGTTGGGCATCCGCGAAAGCTGGCGGGTTGTGGGTGAATATGTGCTGAGTCAACATGATCTTATTGCGGGGCTGAAGAAACAGTCCCACCCGGACATCATCGCCATAGCCGACCATGCTGTGGATGTTCACGGCGCCGGCGGCGGCTGTGGAGAACTGAAAACGCCCTACGGAATTCCCTATCGTTGCCTGATCCCCAAGGGCTGGACGAATCTGCTGGTGGCCTGCCGCGGCGCCAGCTTCAGCCATATCGCCGCCTCTAGCTGCCGCCTCTCGCGAACCATGATCGCAATCGGCCACGCCGCCGGGCTTGCTGCGGCAAAAGCAGCTAAAAGCGACAGCCCAGCGAAAGGCCTGGATATCAGGGATATACAAAAAGATATGCGGATGCCGCCGAAGTGAGGTTGCTCATACGTCTCCCAGGCAAAAATGGGATAGAGCACCCACAATCCTTGCCAGCACCAGCCGGTTTGGATACCATGACGTATGTAGTAACGAACGGTTTTTTATCTAAAGGATGACTCACCCATGCGACTTTTGTATTTTGCCACAATGCTGATGCTTATGTGTCCGGCTTTACTTCAAGCGGATAGCAAGAAGGATTCTTTCAGCGGGATCGGTTCCAAGGAGGCCGCGGAAGGCTTCGCGCCGATTTTCGACGGCAAGTCGCTCGACGGATGGGTCGGCCTTAACGGTAGCACCGACAGCTACTACGTCAAGGACGGCATGCTCATCTGCAAAAAGACGGGCAGGGAACATATTTTCACGAAAGAAAAGTTCGCAAATTTCGTTCTGCGGTTGCAGATTAAGATGGATCCCGGCGGCAACAACGGTGTCGGCATACGCACTCGCAAACACAAATCACCGCACTTGTATGGCATGGAGAGCCAGGTTCTGGAAGACGACTACTATGCCGACGGCGATCCCATTACATTGCTCGACTACCAGCACCACGGTTCGATCTACGGCGTTGTTCCGGCAAAAACAGGCCATCTTAAACCGGCCGGCCAGTGGAACGATGAGGAAATCATCTGTGACGGCCGTCGTCTGAAAGTGATACTTAACGGGACGGAGATCGTGGATGCCGACCTGGATAAGGTGAAGCCCTTGGACGGCAAGGAACATCCCGGCTTGAAGTACGAGAAAGGTCGCATCAGCCTGCATGCACACGGCAACTACGGTGCCGAGGTATTTTTCCGCAACATACGCGTGAAGAAGCTTAGACTAAAGGCTCCGTAGGATTTGAATAATATCCGCTAACGACCCAAAGGAAGATAGATGGCCGCTTTCAGCACTGGCTGACGAGCAGCCGGTGGCACCAGCCTTGGAGAAATGCCAGCAATTCCATGCGGATCAAAGCTATGTATTCCTTGCATAGGTCAACTCGTCTTGAAAAGACAGAAATCACGAACTGCTTTCATAGGCCCTAAAAAGCCTGGTGAGTCAGGTAGAATCGGCACTGCTGTGCTAGCGGGACTTGCAGTTCAGAAGGCCCTTTTTCAGCAGGCCCGGCCCATTTTCGAATCGCCGTTATTGGCAGTCAGTCTCCCTAGATCGGGTGGATAATTCACAGGCAATGCACGTTGGTGCATAAAACGGTTGTGCGAGTTTGCTTGGAGATGCTGCAATATTGACGGAACCTCGAATCCTATCAAAAGATAGTAGATTTGGTGACAAAGCCGCTGTATAAGGAGATTGTGAGATAATTTGATTTTTTTCTATATAAAATCTTGACATTTGGTTGCCTGGCAAACAAACTAGATAGCACCCCCCATGGTGGTACGAACTACGACACATAGCTTTGACTTCTAGATATTGACCTTTTTCTTTGTGCTGTACACGACGAGTTTGAAAGGAAAAAAATGACATCAAAAAAGCATCGGCAAATGAAGAGAAGCGTTTCCATGGGATTCTCTATTGTTTGTGTTCTATCCGGAGCGATGTTCACGGTTTCTCCCGTTCAGGCCGTGACCTGGAATACGGAAACGGTAGACACCGTAGGGAACGTGGGATATTGCTCTTTGGCCTTGGATGTTTCTGGGCTACCGCACATTGCCTACTACCACGAGGGTGTCGGTCTGAAGTATGCCGCCTACGATGGTTCATCCTGGTCCGTTCAAACAGTCGAGAGCGGTTACAAAGGAACCTATGCTTCCCTGGCCCTCGATGCTGCGGGGAATCCGCATATAAGCTATGTGGACGCCAGCGGCACTTACGACAACCTGAGATATGCTCATTACAATGGTACGTCCTGGTCCAAGCAGACAATCGATACGGGCAACAATACTGGTCGCTATAACGACATAACACTGGATTCCCTGGGACTACCACACATCAGTTATTTCGACGACTGGTACGATGATCTGAAATACGCCTCTTACAACGGTACATCCTGGTCTACTGAAACGGTCGATAACGGCGCAGTGGGTGCCTATACTTCCATCGCTCTGGACAGTTCGGACAATCCTCATATCAGCTACGCCGAACTATATGCCGCCGGCGGCAAGTTGAAGTATGCCACCAATGACGGATCGTCCTGGTCCACGGAGGTCGTCAACAGCGGATATGCAAACAACGATACCTCCATCGCCCTGGATTCGTCCGATCATCCTCACATCAGTTGGGGTGATTCCGGCGGCCTCACGGTGCTGAAATATTCCGTTCACAATGGCTCGTCCTGGTCCACGCAGACGGTCGATACCGGCTATGTGGGATCAGCCAGTTCCCTCGCGTTGGACGGTTCAGACTTGCCGCATATCAGCTACCTTGACGCTAACAACCCTGGTCGTCTGAAATACGCTATGCATGATGGTTCGTCCTGGTACAAGGAGATCGCCGTTGACGAAGCCACATCCGGCAACACATCAATCGCGCTAGATGCGTCGGGGTTGCCGCATATCGCATATCATCACAATATCGGTTATACGGGCAGCCAACTCCAATACATCAGCGCCGTACCCGAACCCTCGACCTTCGCCTTACTGAGCGTGGGTGCTGTTGGTTTTCCGGCCTTTATTCCCCGACTTCGCAAGCGATAGCTCATGATCCATGATCATTAGAGCCCCATCGATCGTTCCGGTGGGGCTTTTTTTGTTGGTGGGTCGTGTCAAGCCGAAGCGCGTAACACACGTCAGCCGATGTTCCTTCACAACGCTTGCCCAGAAACGGGGCTGAGAATACCCGGCAGGAACTCAGCAGCAGCTTCGCCCTCCCAAAACCGAGTAGATCATACCCGGACGTGCTCAATTACTCAGGAGACTCCAACCGCTTAATGGTTCGCTCTAAAGACCATCGCAGGAAAATCGGCTTGGAATCTCCGGCGATGACGCGTTTCATGACCGGTAGGGCCGGCTGTGCCCGCTCGCCCAATTCGTGTAGAACTGCTGCCGCGTGGAGACGCGCCCATTGATCGTTGTGGGTGAGTGCTTCGGTGAGAGTTGTTAGCGCCGATTCGGATTCGCCGATCTGGCACAGAGCGTCGGCGGCCGCGATCCGAACATCGGGTGCGTCGTCCTGAAGTCGCGCGAGGAGCGGTTGCTCGGCCTGGCGAGCCTGATTACCCAACGCCCGCAAACCCACCGTCGCCCAATATCGAATCCCCGGGTCCGCATCCTCCAACAACTGCACCAGCTTGGGAAGATGCTCCTTGCCGCGGCCGACCAACTCGGCCGTTTCCACGATGCGCTCAATCGGGTAGAGCGAGCGGTCGTGGGCCATTTCGTATACGGTCACGCCGTATCGTGCCGCGCGGGCGTGCATCATGGCCTCCGGCAGCAGGCACGCATCGGGCGCCTTAATCAGGAATCGGCGCAATTCGCTCCGCATGCGACGAAGCTCTTCGGAATATTCCGGCCGTTCCGTCAGATTATTCAACTGCCAAGGGTCGTTTTGGGTGTCATACAGTTCTTCTATTGGCTTGTGAGGCATTGTCAGAATTGACGTTGGACCACTAACTTTTCCGGCGGCGGCCATGCGCCGGATTTCGCCGCGCGTGGGCGTCATTTCGGAGAACGTGCTGAACTGCATCATTGGACGATGCGGCATGTAGTGACGGATGTAATGGTAGCGTTCGTCGCGGACACAGCGGCTGACCTCGATTACCTCATCCACGCGGTCCCGCGAGGCATAAACGAACCGTCGCGGCTGGGATTCTTTTGGGCCGGCAAAAGGAACTCCTTGCATGTGGTTGGGGATCGGCAGGTCGAGAATTGAAAGCAGTGTGACCGGAAAGTCGATGAAACTGACCAGCCGGCTACTCTCCGTTCCGGCCGGCGCGGGGGCCAGGTGACGGTACTTCTCGGGAAAATGGACCAGCAGTGGTACGCGCAGCCCGGAGTCATTTAACCAGCGTTTGTGACGCGGCATCCCGCGGCCATGGTCGGAGTAGAAGAAGATGATCGTCTCGTTGGTCAGACCGTCCTCTTCGAGTTGATCGAGCAATCGGCCCACCTGACAGTCCATCGCGCTGATGCAATCGTAATGTGTGGCAATGTCGCGGCGGACCACGGGGGTATCCGGGTAGTATGGCGGCACGGGTGCGCCAGCCGGATCGTGGCGCATTGCGGGCGGCAGTGTGTCGAGCGCGCGTTTGGTCAACTTGGTCTGCGTGACCTGACGCAACTGCCCCTGGTGAGTAATCATCAGATTGAACACAGCGAAGAACGGCTGATCCGCGCGCGGGCGGTTCCGCCAGTGGGCCTTGTTCGAGGATTCGTTCCAGATGTTCTGCGGTTTGGCGAAATTGTAGTCCTCTTTGCTGTTGTTCGTGCAGTAGTAGCCGGCTTCACGGAGGTATTTCGGATAAGGATGGATTGCGGCCGGAATACGCGTCGTGCTGTTCCGCAGGTGAGGTGTGCCCATGGCGTTGGGCCAAACCCCGGTGATCAGGCAAGATCGGGCAGGCGAGCAGCATGGCGCGGTGGCAAACGCACGATTATAACGGATCGAACACCGCGCTAATTTATCAAGAGTCGGTGTGACGGCATAGGTATCGCCGTAACAGCCCAAATTCGGATCCATGTCCTCACAGGTAATCCACAGAATGTTAGGACGATCCGCTCCCGCTGCTGAGCACTCGATCTCTGTGAAGCCGACGATTATCACTGTCAAGAGAAATAGCCGGTTAGCGTAACCGACGCGGAAACGGATGTTCTTAGTGCCGGCATGTCTTGGTTTCGCGCTATTCATGGTCTGTGACTCCCATACTGGTGGAAAATAGTATCGAGCGAAGGACAGTGGGGGTGGGAGTGTTCGTCCTAGCCGCAAGATACTTGATTTGCTGCTAGGAGGTATGATTTCCAATAGAGGTGATTATAGCCGGGAGGAAATGTTGAATCAAGGATGTGTATCGACCCTGATCCGTGAAAAACATTGCTGGACAAACCAGCAGTGGCACACACCCGTTATCGAATAGCCATCAATATAGCCACGGTAATCCAGGTGTTATGTTAATCCGTTCGATGCCTCGGCAAAACCCTTCCACAGGCAAATCGCCGCAAGTAGTTGACTGCTACCACATTTCCTTGCTATGCTACCGGCGCGCTTCGGATAACCACCTGCAAAGCAAATGGAGATTTGTGTAGAATAAGAAGTGATATCTTTCGTAAAACATGAAAGAAATTATGTATGAACATAAGTCCTTCAACAAGTAGCGGTGACCATTTGCGAGTTCGTGCCATTGCCGGAGTCGTTGTGTTCATCTTCTCTTTGGGAATCGCTATCGTTTTCTCGACATTACGAGCAATGGCGATTTTCGAGCTGTATCAAAAGAATCTGCGCCATGACGTAATTGTCTTATCGGTGGCACGCGATTTGTCGCTTACGATCGTAATATTGTCTGCCGGGTTCATACTGTTGTCTCTAATTCTTAATCTTGGCAAATTGGCTCGTGTGATAGCTGTGATTGTACTCGCATTAGCGGTTTGTTTGACTGGGATTAGCGCAATCGCAGAACGATGTATATACTCACGAGTCCACAACAACCTTGAGAAAATTCGTCGCGCATTGGAAAACTACGAACTCCAAAGAGGCACCAGCAGCTCGCAGAAAGAACAAACACTCCAGGACAATCCAGAAAAAACTCGTAATGGGACATAAGAATATGACAAAACGACAGATGCAACACAGCACTCGCGGAATCGTCCTCTGGATTGTTCGGATGTCGTTTGTCCTAGGTGTGGCGGTACTTGCGGGCAGTTCTCTGGCGCATGCGGCGGATGGAACGGCGACCCGGCCGAATGTGCTGTTCATTATCTGTGACGATCTCAATGACTGGACCTTGCACCCCGCGGGGCACCCAAAGGCGAAAACGCCGAACATGGACCGGCTTCGGAATAGGGGGGTCAGCTTTACGAATGCCCATGTTGTCGTGCCGGTGTGCGGGCCTTCGCGCAAAAGCCTTTTCTCGGGATTGTATCCCCAGACATTGAATGATTATGGCTTTGCCCGGTGGGACACCGTCCCTTTACTTCGCCGCTGTGTGCCGCTGCCGCTCCATTTTCGCAACAACGGATACGACGCCTATGGCACTGGCAAGTTGTTGCACGAGGGAGCCGGTGGGGACTTCTATACGGAGTATGGGATCGGGCCCGACTACGGACCCTGGCCATGGCAAGGGAAAGGCAGTCCGAGAAACACGCCTCACCCCACGCAGTTTGAAATGTGGAAAGACTATCTCCCGGTTCAGATGCATCGGGACCTTAACTACGGTCCCTTGAGCAACGTGCCATACTGGAAGTCAGATCCCGCTAAACATATTCCCGGCGCGAGAGGTTGGTACACTGAAGAGGGGAAACCGTTTCGATACAAGGATGATTGCGACCGCGACAAGATGCCCGACGAAATATCCGCCGACTGGGCGGTGGATGTATTGAAGAAGAAGCACGATCGGCCTTTCTATCTGGCAGTCGGTTTCATTCGTCCGCATACGCCGCTCTATGCGCCCAAAAAGTATTTTGACCTGTTCCCCCTGGAAGACGTTCAACTACCGCCGTATCGCAAGAATGATCTGGACGATTGTGCTTCGGTTCTGCGCAACCGATGGCAATGGGGCTTCAAGAAATATCATGCGCTTATCCAAGCCGGAGGTGAAACCGCTTGGAAACAGTGGGTGCGGGCATATCTTGCCTGCACGGCATTCGCGGACGATCAGGTCGGCAAGGTGCTCGATGCGCTCCAGCAGAGCGGCTACCGTGACAATACGATCGTGATTCTGACCGGCGACAATGGGTACCACGTGGGCGAAAAAGATTGCATCCAGAAGTGGCACCTGTGGGACGAGTCCACGCGAGTACCACTGTTGATTTATGTTCCCGGAGGTCGGGGAAACGGCTGCACCTGCGATCATCCCGTTTCATTGATCGACATCTATCCCACCCTTGTCGACTTGTGCGGCCTTCCCGAGCATCCCAACAAGGACCGCAGCAACACGCCGCTGGCAGGTCATTCAATTCGACCGCTGCTGGAGAATCCTCAGTGCAAAACCTGGAATGGACCTTCGGTGGCATTCATGGGTATCCGTGACGGCAAGACGAACCCGCATTTCTCGATTCGTTCGAACCGTTACCGATACACGCTTTGTGCCAATGGCGAAGAAGAACTGTACGACCACGACACGGATCCTAACGAGTGGACCAACCTGGCGGGCAATCCGAAATATTCTAAAACCCAAGAGCAACTACGCAAGACATTGACGTCAATCCTTCGGGCGACCGATGTTCCAAAAGGCTATGAGACAAACAAAGGCATGGGGAGCGATAAGAAATAGCTACGGTGTGGATATTCGACTGATAGCCACACATCAAACCTACTGGCTGTTGTTCTAAGGTGGATAGTGTCCCGGGCAACCGTGGAGCGATTGTGGCGAAAAAAGTGGTGACCGGAATGCTTATGCTGCACGACATTTTCTGCAGCGGTCGATTTCCCCGAAACACGAATATAAAATCACCCGACCTTGTTAGTTTTAAATATGTGCACGAGACGGGAAACCACTTGCGCGCTCAGGACACGTCCTCATGAGGCACTTCAGGCTGACAGGTCAGGCAACGGTTGCCATTGTTTTGATGATACATTCCGACACCACCTCCCCAGGTTGGCGAATTGTCATTGCTAGCTTCGGTCTTAAGCACGGATACGCGCAACCCATGGATGTTCGACGACGAGATGTGGCCGTGTCCTTCCTAGGTTACCCACATTGCCGCTTGGGTCCAGGAGACAGACACGGTTCGCTCAATGGCCCGTTTGTGACGAACCACAACAGAGACCGTGGATGCTAGCATGCTTTGCCATGCAAATCTGGTATTCCCGCAGTTCTGAGACTCGTGTATTCTACAACTCCTTCGGCTGCGAATGCCCTTTGCTCGCGTTGGCCAACAGAATCGTGCTGCCTGCAGAGCAGGGCATAGAAGCTAGGCAATCATGGAGGTCCAACAAAATGTCTTCCACACAGGTGACCGAATCCATCCACGAGCGGTTTCGTGAGCTTAGGGACGACTGGAAATCGAAGACACGACACTTGTCCAATACGGCGCAAATCTCGCTGGTGTTCTCCTATCAGAAGATCATAGGCATGGGGCCCGCCGTCGTCCCTTTGATCCTGTCAGAACTGGAAAAAGAGCCGGATCACTGGTTCTGGGCGTTGGAGGCCATCACGAACGAGAACCCGGTTGCCCAGAGCGACGCCGGTGACATCGAGGCATCAGCGCGTGCGTGGGTCCAGTGGGGGCGCGATAAAGGTCTGTTGGTAAAATGAACCTGACGGATCTGTTCCCCAACTTAACCGGCGAGAATCACGAGATAACCAGCCCGAGAACGGTCAGGTACAACTGCATCGCATGGGCAGCTTGTAACACAGAACGTTGGTGGCAGCCCGGCGTGTTCTGGCCGATTGACTCCTCACGTGAAGATCATGGGGTTGGAAACGTTGTTGAAGCATTTGGGGCTCTTGGTTACGAAGAGTGCGATAACGGCACACAAGAAGAAGGTTTCGAGAAGGTTGCCCTCTATGGTTCGGCGATGATGTACACACATGCGGCGCGACAACTGTCCAGCGGCAAGTGGACCAGCAAGCTTGGGCAATTGGAGGATATCACTCACACGACGCCCGAAGTGATCGAAGGCGGTGACTACGGTGAAGTCGTCCAGTACATGAAGCGACCTCTGTAAGCGGTTATGGACCGCCTTTATATCTGATTGAAGACGATCGCGAATTAGCGAATCGCACTTCGTGGGTGATTGAAACAGGGACGCAGCTAGTTTATTTTCGATTCCCTCCAATGGTCTTCGTCTGTCAATAACTAGGTGATTGAAACAGGGACGCAGCTAGTTTATTTTCGATTCCCTCCAATGGTCTTCGTCTGTCAATAACTAGGTGCGTCCCCGTTTAGATTCTTGGCATAGACCTTTTCGGCATGAAGAAAGATTTTGGAAACCGCGTCCATGCGTTTCGCCCGCTTGCGTTTTTGCGTATCGTCGA
>JAFGTN010000922.1 GCA_016934075.1 Pirellulales bacterium | reverse complement strand
TTTTTCCCGAATGGTATCCCGTGGCTGAGATTGTCCTATCGGGCTACGATTCTTACAGAACGGCTGGCCGGGTATTCGATGTGCCGTGAGATCACGCTTCTTGTGGTCTCTCCGTCTTTTTCTTCTCAGAGCGACGTGATGATCTCGGATCGTTTCTGCTGATATTCTTCCTCCGTGATAATCCCCTTGTCTTTGAGGTCAGACAGTTTCATGAGTCTCTCCTCGGCACTTGCATTTCCGTCAGAAATCTCCGGTTCTCCTACGCTCGTATCGTTCTGAGATTTCGGTACACATCGGAATTGCAGGGCCACACTTGCCGGGCGCCCGAATCCGGCATTCACCACGTCAAGTTTGACCGTTTCAAGCGCCATTCCGCGCTCCTCACAGAACTGATTAGCGATCAATTTGTCCAGTGAAACAAACATGGCAGAAGAACACAAGGGTGATTCTGGAGGAACGCTTTGTGTCTGTCTCGGGCGACACGGATGGGTCATGACGCGAATTCTGGAATAGACGGAGATATGATTCGGAATATTCTCAGAAACATCGAGATATTTATACTATTGGAATGAGCCGGTAATCAAGGGAAACGTGCGGAGGCAAAGCGTTGTTGTTGGTGAAACGGGTGCACTAGGGTGAGATGGAGATCTTGGCATTGCTTGTTGGATCGACTCGATCGACAGCTATAATGTCCTGTAGATCGCGGGACAAAATACCCGATTGACCCGCGTCCACCATCCGGATATGAATCAAGACAACCGAACGAAAGGATCTATGATGAAAAGTACACTTCCCTTGGTGACGGGCGGCTGTAGCTAAGCGATGCTTTCACCGCAGCTTCCTGCTTGTAGGGTGGGTGTAGAGGATGGGTTTCTGTACGGCTGGGAGCTCGATCACGCTTCGTAGGTCATCCAATGGTCACTGGCATGAGCGTCATGGTGTCGTTGCCGAAGATATCAATCACCTTCACGGCGATGGTGTAGCGTCCCGGTTTGGGGTAAGTGTGAGGGATGGTGGTGAGTTCCAGGTCGCGGCTCTGGCGGGTGCGGAAGCTCTGCCATTCGTTCTCGAAGATGTAGGCACCAGTCCAGCGTTCTTCGAAGTCGATGAACTCGCCCGCATCGGCTTGCACCACCCCGACGAGTTCGCCCTCCACGCCCATGCGCTTGGGGACTTTGATGATTTCCTTGCGGCTCTCGTAGTCGAAATCCACCGCCCAATAGTCGATCCAGTCGGTCCACTTTTTCGTGAGCACCTCCCGGGTGACAACGCCGTTCTTATCCTTGCTGATCTTGCTGAGCTTGCCCGCTTCGCAGACTACCTCGCTCTTGCCAGCCTTGAGTTCGGCGGTGATGGACTCCGAGATGCCTTGCGAATAGTAGACCGAAAAATCCGTCAGTTCGACAGCCAGCTTGAGCGGGTCCTTTTTGTCAAAACGAGGCGTCACTTCGAGGTAGGCGACATCGTGGAAACGCACCTGCCCCTTGTCCACGGCCCGTTTGTCAAAGACCTCCGGCGGGATGGTTTTGGGGGCGATGTCGATCCCCTTGCCCTTTGCCTCGTCGAGCACGGCAGGGAACAGGCCCATCTCGAACTCGAAGGCCAGCACGTCCACGCGGGACGCCCCGCGTTTGCGGCACTCTGTGATGACCTCCTCCACAAACAGCCGCCCCACGGGCAGATTGATCGGGCCGACGACCACCAGCCGCCCACCGTTCTTGCCATGGAAGAAGGTGGCATCCGTCAATGGCTCGGCACGGTAGGCCTTCAGGATCAACTCGCGGAACTCCTGTTCCTTCTTAGCCAGTGCCTGCTCCTTCTTTTTGCCACTGAGCCGCCCAGCGACATTGAGGTAGGCCTGGCGCTCGTAGCGGCCGAGATTGAGCACCTCGAAGGCTCGGAATGGTTTGCTGCTTGCTTTCAACTCCCGCTGCACCTGGATGAGCCGCTTGCGTGTGGTGTGGATGCCAAACTTGCCAAGGTCCGTAGCAATCCATTTGCGTCCGAGCTTTTCGGCTACGGCCGCAGTTGTGCCGCTCCCGCAGAAGAAGTCCGCCACGAGGTCGCCTTCGTTACTGCTGGCTTTGATGATTCGATCCAACAACGCTTCAGGCTTCTGTGTGCGATAACCTTTCGCTTCGGTTGAACCGCCAGCGAGGTAGGCGATGTCGTTCCAGTTGTCGCTCAAAGGAACGCCCGGCATCTCGTCGAGAAACATAATCCGGCATCGCTTGATTGGATTGCCGTCTTTTCCAAGTTTGATTCGCCCGTGGCTGTTTGGAACTTCGGTTTGCGGAGCGTTCCAAAGCGCCTCCATGTTTTCCGGCGTTGCGCGCCAACGAGCTAACGTGCCGTGGAAATCCCAAAACTTCATCGAGCCGCGAGGATCGAGCATGTTCTCGGCTTTGTAGTAACGGCCCGACGGAAGTTTGTTCCATTCCGCGTCAATGTATTCTGCCGAGTAAGGCATGAACTGGATGTTGAGATGCGCGTTGTCAGACTTGGAGAAATACATGATGCAGTCTTTGACTTTGCCGTATTGATCGCTCGCGTCGTTGTGTGAAGCAGCACGTACCCAAGTAATTTCGTTTCGATAGTTCGTTTTGCCGAATATTTACTCCATCACAAGTCTGACGGAGCTGTTTAACCGCCAATCGCAGTGCACATAGATGCTGCCCTCGCTGTGCATCAGATCCCGCATCAGGATGAGGCGTTCATAAATCATGCTGATGAAGGAATCCGCGCCGCGCCCCCAGGTGTCGCGGTAGGCGATTTGTTCGAGCAGGTTCGGTTCCTTGTGGAAGGTCTCGCCTCCAATCTCGATGTCCATGCTGAAGTC
>JAFGTN010000921.1 GCA_016934075.1 Pirellulales bacterium | reverse complement strand
GTCAAGACAATGTAAAAGAAACCTTCGCTTCGCAAAGCTTTCTTTTACATGTGCCCTTGACTCGCAATTTTGCAAAAGTCCAGTTAGTTACACAGTTTTTAAAAAAGACGGCTTATACTGCTTGCTAAGCCTAGCCTGATGGACGACAATTGGAGTTGATGGGCTTGCTATACGACTGGCTCGTCTACCTGGGCGATATTGCGGCATTCGCCGGTCGCCGGATTCCCACCTTCGAAACAGTCACACCCCACCATGAGGAGAAGGTTCGTAATGAGCGAAAACAACAAAAAGGGTTCATCCAGACGCGAGTTTTTGAAAAGCAGCGGTCGAATTGCCGCGGCGTCGGCCATTGTCGGCGCGGCAATTCCCCACGTTCACGCCGCCGAGAACAACACTATCCAGATTGCCTTGATCGGTTGCGGTGGTCGAGGTACCGGGGCGGCAGCCAACGCCTTGAGTGTCAATCGCGGTCCCGTGAAACTGGTCGCCATGGCCGACGCCTTCAAGGATCGTCTCGACAACAGCTACGGATCTCTGAAAAAACAATTCCCCGACAAGGTCGATGTGCCGGACGATCGCAAGTGTGTCGGAATCGACGCCTACAAGAAGGCCATGGATAGCCTGAAACCGGGCGACATTGCCATATTCGCCACGCCGCTGGCGTTCCGCTGGGTACATTTCGACTATGCGGTTAATAAGGGCCTTAACGTCTTCATGGAGAAGCCGTTGACGGCCGACGGTCCGACCTCGCGCCGCATGCTGGACATTGCCGATAAATCGGTCAAGAAAAATTTGAAGGTGGGTGTGGGCCTCATGTCCCGTCATGCCCGCCCCTTGCAACAGTTGGCCGAGCGAATCCACGGCGGCGAAATCGGCGACCTTGTCATGTTACGCGGCTACCGCATGCACGGCCCCATCGTCGGCTATTATCCCGCCAAGCCGGCCGGCATGAACGAAGTGGAATATCAGCTTCGCAAGTTCCACGCCTTCATTTGGGCCAGCGGCGGCACCTTCAGCGACTTCTATATCCACATCATCGACCACTGCTGCTGGATGAAGAACGCCTGGCCGGTCAAGGCCATGGGCTTGGGCGGCCGTCATTACCGCGGAAATTGCGTCGACCAGAACTTCGACGTTTACTCCGTCGAATACACATACCCCGACGGCTCCAAGTTCGTCATGGACGGGCGTTCGATCTTGGGCTGCGAGAACGTCTACCACAGCTTTGCACACGGTACAAAGGGTTGTGCCGTCGTTTCCAAGTCGGGCGATTGCAGCCCGCCTTCGACCACGTATAAGGGCCAAAGTCCCGACAAGGCGAACCAGATTTGGCGGTCGAAGAAGATCCCCGGCCAGGAAAACCCCTACCAGAACGAGTGGAACGACCTGGTGGACGCCATCCGCGACGACAAACCCTTCAACGAAGCGCGACGTGGCGTGGAAGCCAGCCTGGTAACCTCCATGGGGCGCATGGCGGCTCACATCGGTGGCTCGGTTACTTTCGACGAAATGCTCAAAAGCGATCACGAGTATGCTCCAGGGCTGGACAAGCTCACCTTCGCCGGACCCGCGCCGCTTATGCCCGACGCCAATGGCGCATATCCGATCCCGAAACCGGGCATCATTACCAAACGCGAATACTAAAAACCCGCTAACGAAAAATTATCGATAATAAAAAACGCCACCGGTGGTCAAGCTGCCGGTGGTGTTTTGTATTAGCGGCTACTTGCTATTATCGGTTTGCGGCCGCTTGGCTTGGACTTTTTCGATCTGACCGATCACAAAGTCGACCAGTTCTTGGCACTGGAACCAGCCGGGCCACATGTTGTGGCCTTGGCCTTCGACAACCTTGAGTGTCATCTGGCCGCCTAGTTTGGAATACCTTGCGGCCAACTCGGACGAGTTTTGCTCCAGCGGTACTACCGTATCATTGTCACCGTGAATGTGAAAGATAGGAACCTTGGCTTTGGCAAGCGGGGCCAGACGGTCGATGGGGTTATGCTTCGTCAGCTCGGTCGCAAGTTGTTCGGACGTCATGCCGTACGCTCTGCATGCCCGCTTCAGGCCCGGGTAGCTGCTGATGTTGCAGACCGGGTATATACCGGCCACGCAGGCCACGGCGTCGGGATTCTCGGCCGCCCAGTTGTAGTGCATCAACCCACCGCGGCTGCGGGCCAACAGGCAAGCCCGCTTGGCCATCCCGCGATTACTGACAAGTTCTTTATAAAACGCGGAATAAACGGCCCTGCCCGCCGGACTGCCGAACGATTCGCCCACATCCACGCCGCCCACGGCGATACCCTTATCCAAAAAACGCTCGATCATCCACTTCTCATGTTTGCTGGGCAGCCCGGGGAGCGTTGGTGCGTACCAGACCCAAGGAGTAGATTCTTTAGCCGCTGTTTTCTGTGGCATGATCAGGAACGCCGTGTGACCTTTGACCGTGAACACCTGGCCCTCGACGGGCAGCTTCTTTTCCGCAGCGCCGGCAGAACCGATGGCGAGGCAACACGTCGCCACCGCGGTAAAAGTTGCAAGAAGCGTGTAGAGGTTGGCTATGGGTGTTGTGTGATTGCTTAAGTTGTACTTGCCCATTTTGTTCTCCTTAGCTTAGGGTTATACTAACCCATCACAACGAAAATTCCAATTCCGGCTGGGGCAGGATAGCTCACTTTCCACGTTTCGCCACTTTCCAGTTGGGATGGGGATTATGCGCTTCCTTCATGATCTCAGCGATCTTCTGGACAATATCTCTACGTCGCGAAAGATCATACTTCTCCCCCGGGTCCCGCGCCACGTCATAGACTTCGATTCTACCCGTGAACATCGGTGACCGTACACCTTTCCAATTACCCCAGCGCACGGCCTGTGCGGAGCCATGCTCATAAAACTCCCAATAAAGATACTCGTGCTTATTCTGCCTCTGGCTTTGCCCCAGCAGTGTAGGCAGGAAACTGATGGAATCCGAGTTGGCCGGAGTTTCCGTTCCGGCCAATTCGCATAACGTGGCCATCAGATCTCCGAAATAGCCCAGATGATCGAATACCTGCCCGGCCCGAATAGTGCCCGGCCACCAGGCAATCAATGGAACTCTGATGCCTCCTTCGTAGAGGTCACGTTTCATACCCCGTAGCGTTCCCGAAGGATTGAACAGCAAAGGATCGTTGCCCGATTCCATGTGCGGACCGTTGTCCGACGAAAACATCACCAGCGTGTTTTCGGCAATACCCAATTTCTTCAAGTGATCCAGCAAGCGGCCCATGTCGCGGTCCAGGTATGAGATCATGGCCGCTTGCCCCTTATCAGGATCGGGCCACTCTTCATCCTTATATATACCGTAGTCGGGCACCTCGGAGCCGTTGCCTACGCCCCCGGTCGCCTCATTGTTTGCATGTGGAAGAGTCAGAGCAAGGTATAAAAAGAACGGGCCATTCTTGTGCGATTCGATCCATTTTAACGCCTCTTCCATAAACAAGTCCTGCGAGTAAGCCACACGTTTTGTGGCCCAACCACCATGAAAACCGGCATACGCCCTGGGCGCTAATTGAACTTCATTCGGCAAACGCACCTTTTCCATGCCGCGAAAAAGATAATCCGGCCAGTAGTTATGGGCATGCACCTGGTTCAAATATCCGAAGAAATAGTCGAATCCTTGACGCAGGGGATGCCCCGGCTGATCGATCTCACCCAGACCCCATTTACCGATCAGAGCCGTGGCATAACCGGCCGATTTCAAAGCCTCCGCAATCGTTACATCCTCCTCCCGCAAAGACTGCGTAAGCATGTCCCGACCCGCATTACCCCGCACATGACAGTGCCCCAAATGCTGACCGGTCATCAGAACGCTTCGCGAAGGAGCACAAACCGTAGAACCGGCATAGAAATCAGTAAACCGAATGCCTTCGGCAGCCATCCCGTCCAATCGCGGCGTGCGAATAAGTTTCTGCCCATAACAACCTAAATCGCCATATCCCAAATCGTCCGCCAGCACAAAAACAACATTAGGTGAACCGCCCTTCCGTCCTTGACCTCCAGCCTTGACAACCTTAGCCGGAAAACACAGTATACATATTAAAAGTGTGACTACGGTTATTCTAGGAAGTAAATACCCTGAAAAACTAAAATCAAGTACTAAAGAACCACGCAAATTGCATCGCATCAGAAAACTCCGTTCAGCTCGGTTTTTGATTGTAACTGGACTTTTGCAAAATTGCGAGTCAAGGGCACTTAGATATAAATTGGCGGCGCAACCGGCAATTTATATCTAACGCCACAGAGATATTAACTTGTTATCTGTCAATGAATTAGTGCCAATCAAGACAATGTAAAAGAAACCTTCGCTTCGCAAAGCTTTCTTTTACATGTGCCCTTGACTCGCAATTTTGCAAAAGTCCAATT
>JAFGTN010000920.1 GCA_016934075.1 Pirellulales bacterium | reverse complement strand
GGATCCGCCCCGACTGCAAGGCGGCCGCGTCGGTGGCGAATATCTTCGACAAAAAAATAGTCGGCGCCGAAGCCTTCACGGCCGGTTGGAGGGGAACCAGTTGGTCTCAGCACCCCTACTCATTGAAACCGCTGGGCGACGCGGCCTTCTCGATGGGCGTCAATCGCTTTATCTTCCACCGTTACGCCATGCAGCCGTGGATCGGCATTCTGCCCGGCATGACCATGGGTCCCTGGGGCATCCACTTCGAGCGTACAAATACCTGGTGGGAGCCGGGAAGCGCCTGGATGCGTTACCTGGCGCGATGCCAATCGCTGTTACAACAGGGCCGATTTGTCGGTGACGTGCTTTATTTCACGGGCGAAGGCGTGCCGAACTACCTCGGGTATCGCCACGAGTTGGAACCTCCGTTGCCCGACGGTTACGACTTCGATGCCTGCAACGCGGACGTTTTACTTAACATGGTGTCGGTTAAACAGGGACGCCTTGTCTTGCCCAACGGGATGGAATACCGCGTACTCTTGCTGCCTAACCAACGCACCATGAGTCCGAAGCTGTTGGATAAGATCCGCGAACTGGTTGAAGCCGGTGCCGTTGTGGTCGGTCCCAGGCCCGAACATGCGCCGGGACTGACCGATTATCCAAAGTGCGACCAAGAGGTGCGCGCCGCGGCCGATGTCTTGTGGGGGCCAGCCGTTTCGTCCGATACCGGCAAAGCCGGTCCGATCGATCGGGTGGTGGGACACGGGCATGTTTTCTGGGGCCTGCCGATGGAAGAGGTATTTGCTCGTTTGAAGCTGCCGCCCGATTTCGTGTGCCGCTGGCCCGAAAGCAAACTGCCTTGCTATATCCACCGCCGTAATGGGCAAGCCGACTGGTATTTCGTCGCGAATCCGCTGCCTAAGACGATCGACGCCACGTGCGGATTCCGTATTACGGGCAAGCAGCCCGAGATATGGGATCCGAAGACAGGATTGATCACGCGACCGGCCGTGTATCGCCAGTCAAACGGGCGGACAGTGATGCCAATACGGTTCGAGCCTGGGGGTTCCGCGTTTGTTGTCTTCAGAAAAAGCGACACCGGCGGTTCGATCCATACCGTGAAGCGCGACGGCAAAGTGATCCTTTCCACCGAAGATATTCCTGTCGCTCGAAAAACGATTCCCACCGACGAAAAAGGCTTCCTTACGCCCAAAAAAATCACCACGTTTGCCGAGAATTTGCCGTCGCATCAGACCGGCAAGTTACCCCGGATCGAGATTACCAAGGAGAAGTCGGGGGTGCCGACCGCGGTTGTTTGGGAGCCTGGAATGTATACGTTCAGCGATAGTGATGCCGGTAAAACGACCGAGATCCGAATCGACGAACTTCCGGCGCCGCTGACGATCAACGGTACCTGGCAAGTAAGCTTCCCGCCCGGCGGGGGTGCGCCCGAATCGCTGACCTTGGAAAAACTGATTTCCTGGACCGACGACTCGCGGCCGGGCGTAAAATATTTTTCAGGCACGGCAACCTATGAGAAGACATTCCAAGTGCCCGCCTCCCTCTTCGCGCAAAACCGCCGCTTGTATCTCTACCTGGGAGAGGTCCAGGTGATCGCGGAAGTCAAACTCAACGGCAAGGAACTCGGTGTTCTTTGGAAACCGCCGTTCTGCGTCGAGGTTACCGACTTGCTCCAGCCCGGCAAAAACCAGCTCGAGATCCGCGTCACCAATCTCTGGCCCAACCGCTTGATCGGCGATGAGCAGTTCCCGCCCGATTGCAAGCATGGACCAATGGGTCTGAGGGGCAACATCGCCGAGTGGCCCGAATGGTTACTAGAAGGCAAGCCCCGCCCCGAACCACGGCGTTTAACATTCTCGAGCTGGAAACTTTACGACAAAGACTCCCCGCTACGAAGGTCCGGTCTACTCGGCCCGGTAACCATCCGAGCCGCGGTGGTTTCTGAAATTCCAAAAGGGCGCTAGCGACTCTCAACTTGGAACACGACGATGCCTGATTATGGCCCGTAAAGCCGTTCTCAGTAGTTCCAATTTCTACTTGGTTTCTAACTGTAATAGCCCGAAGGGCTTATAATATGACAGCCCTTCGGGCTAGTGTAAAATCGAGAACTTGGAAGTACTGTATTCTTGGTTTATTTTCCACAGCAGGATCGCTAGAAAGCATTGCTACCACGTCGGTGCGGTAGCACCGGCACAAAAAATCATTTCGTAAACTCGTTGTAGATTTCGTGTCCCGGTCGTATCGAGCCATCCTCCAAAATAAACGGCATATAAAGTCCTTCTTTGTATTTATGCAGATCGGCCACGCCGCTGGTCCATAATGCATGGGGGAAGAAGCCGATTTTATACTTCGTGAGCATTTCCAGGTTCTTTCGGACAATGAAATTGGCCCTATCGTCATCGTACTGCGAACCCCAGCAGCATTCGGTACAGAGTAATGGCTTTTTGTGCCTTTTGGCGATTTCAATCGTTTTTTCAACCCTTTCGATCTTCAGGCCGGAGTCTTTCATATCCGGAGGATGTTTCTTGTAAGGGAATTTGAAGATAGGATAGTAGAAATGCACCGTGAGGATGTCTTGTAAAGGGGCGGTGCTTTCGATGTGATTTAGGCCGTTCATATTGCCAATGCAGATCAAGGCGTCGGGATCGCACGCTTTGACCACGCGATGGATATTGGTCAGCCACTTCAGCTCCACGGCCTCGCGGGTTTCCTTTGGCAGTGGTGTCTCGTCTTTGCCGGGCGGTCTGTGGAAGAAGAACGGTTCATTGCACAAGTCCCAGGCAAGGATACGTTTGTCCCCTTTAGTGGGCGTGACCAGGTCCCGGATGAACGGCGCGAAGGTCGGCTCGAAATCACTGAGAATCTCCCGGTTTTTCACGCGATCCCAGCTCGGATTTCCGTGCCACCGATTGAAGATAATCGGCATGACCAGCAGATCCAAGTCGCCGCAGATGTCAACGGCCTGCTGGAATTGGCGGATCGCCCGCTCGGGATTTTTTCGATAGGCACTCCACGAGAGCCAGATCCGAACGGCGTTCATCTTGGGGAAATGTTTTTTGCCGATGGTCAGCTCTTTGCGATACCGCTTGGCGTCGAACTTCTCGCCCCAGACGGTCACCCCATTGTAACCCCAGCTTGGCTGGTAATTGAAACCGTAGATGTGACTGCACCCGCTCGGTGAGTGCAAGTCGATCTTGTTGCGGACCGCTTTCGATTTTGCCGAGATCGTTTTCGGCTTCTCGGACGCTTGTACGGTTGCTGCCATTACTAAAACGGCCAGGAAACAAACGAGAATTTTCACTTGGTCGTATTTCATCATGCTTTCGAGCCTCCCTTGATAGACATACCTCATGTCAAACCGATTACTTGCGATTTTTCGTAGCACTTTTACGCTCTAATATAAACGACTCTTCCCTGGAGCGAAAGGTACATCACCAAGACCGTCCCGGTGGTTTTTTCATTGGGAAAAGCGGCGAAATTCGGCTGGAGTTTGACCGCTCGCCTGAAGGAAAATGATATTTTGTAATCATTTTATGAAATGCCATACTTGACGCCTCCTTCGAGTCAAAAATACAATGAAACATAGCGATAAAACAGCAACTGCGGAGAAATAGAACATGAAAAGAATTGCACTGGCAGCTTTTGCTTTATTATTTATTCTCGTGACCGGCATGGGCGTATATGCGGGACAAAATCAGAGTAAACCGAATGTGCTTTTTATCGTGTCTGACGATCTTCGCCCGGAACTGGGTTGTTACGGTCATCCCACGATAAAAAGTCCCAATATCGACCGGTTGGCGGCGACGGGCATGCGGTTCAATAAAGCCTATGTTCAACAGGCGGTTTGCGAGTTCAACCGCGACCGACACGGTGTTCACGGCGTCAGTATGACGGATGGTCGCTGGCGCTACACGCAGTGGCGCGACCAAAAAACCGGTGAAGTGAAATCAGAAGAGCTCTATGACCACAAGGACACGCTTCTTTCGAAAATCAATCAGGCGGCCAACCCGAAATATCAGGCGGAACTGCAATGGATGAGAGCTCTTTGTGCGAAAGGTTGGAAAGGGGTTCGTGAGGATATGGTGTTGTCACCGTAACAGGGTGGCATGACACGGAGTATGGACAGGCTTGATCGAGGCGTTATTGTTTTGAGGATTTGTATTTTTTGAACGTGTTTTGAAATTGGTGTGAGCCGTTTTGGTGTGCCACTGCTGGCTTGTCCAGCAGTGTTTTTCCCGGATCATGCACTCTACACTGCTGGACAAGCCAGCAGTGGCACCCATTTCAAAACACGTCCTTAGAGGAAGTTTCCATGAGAAGTGTATTGACTTTGGGCATTGTACTGATTCTGTTTGCCGCTCCCGCGTTCGCTGGGGCGGGTGAAGACTCATCGGGAGAACTGAAGGTTGGGTTCGCCCAAATGGATATCACGCCGCCTATCGGGGCCACAATGACCGGCGGGGGTATTCCCAGCAGCAAGGGCACGGATGATCCCATCATGGTCAGAACTATGGTGGCCCAAAGCGGCGGGCGAACGATCGCCATCGTGGGAGTGGACCTCATCAAGATTCGGCGCGATCAGTCCGATGCGGCCATCGCTCTGGCTTCTAAACGGACAGGGATCGATCCCGACGCAGTGATGATTTGTCCGAGCCACAACCACAGTTCGCCCTTCGTCCCGATGGGTGGACCGAACAACAAGGACTATCTCGCGACCCTGCCTGGACTCATCGCCGACAACATCGAGCAGGCATACAAAGCGTTGCAACCGGCCCGCATGCACCTGGGACGCTCGCTGGTTTACGCTATTCATAACCGGCGGGT
>JAFGTN010000091.1 GCA_016934075.1 Pirellulales bacterium | reverse complement strand
TCCCGTGCTCCGCGCGTTGGACAAACTGGCCAAAATCGGTCCCGAAAAGGTCACAGCCGAAATGATGGCCACCGCCGGCGCAACCCAACAGCAAGCAGCCGACGTGCTCCGCCTGGCGGCCCTGGAAGGATCGGACAACGGCAGTATTCTCAAACAACTCGAACCACTCGTCGAAGGCAGCCAAACCGGAGGCGAAGGTATCGCCCGTCTGGCCGACATCCTGGCGGCGGCCCGGGCGGCCGGCGTGCCCGAGCGGCGCATCAAACTCGATGTGGCCATCGCACGCGGCCTGGACTACTACACCGGCACGGTCTACGAAACTTTCCTCGATGCCTTGCCGGGCATCGGCAGCGTTTGTTCCGGCGGCCGCTACGATAACCTGGCAGGCCTCTATACCAGCCAGGAACTTCCCGGCGTGGGCGCTTCGCTGGGCCTCGACCGCCTGCTGGCAGCCATGGAAGAGTTGGGGATGCACGAAAAAACCTTGACTCCGGTCGGCGTCTTTATCCCCTTCTTCGATAAAGCTCGCCTTAACGAATACATCGCCTTGGCGGCCGCTTTGCGCCGTGCCGGGATTGGTGTGGAAATCTACCCCGACGCCAAAAAACTCGGCCAACAGCTCAAATACGCCGATCGTCGAGGATTCCGCCTGGCACTGATCGCCGGTTCCAACGAGTTTGAATCAGGTACTGTACAGCTTAAAGACCTCTCCGACGGCTCCAAACGCGACATCCCCCTGGGCGAAAACGCCGAAGGCCTGATAGCCGAGGTTCGTACGATCCTAGGCTAGTCCAGATTATTCACCCCCCCCACCAAGCCCCTCTCGGCGCCTCCCGATCAGATGCTATACTTTGCATCGTGGGTTGAAAATTTGCCCAATTCGTCAATCGGAAAATTCAAGGCGGGAGGTCAAAATGAGTAACAAATCGTTGCCAGGCACAAGCTTCTTGATGCTGACTGGAATCGTCCTGATTGTTTTGGGGATAGTCGCAATTACGTCGCCGGTCTTTGCCGGCAAGGCGTTTATGTATGTTATCGGCGGCCTCTTGCTGCTGACCGGTATCATGCAGTTCATTAGCGGCTGGCGTCAAAAAGTCTGGTACTCCAAACTGATGCCCATAATACTGGGAGTCATCACGGTAATCTGTGGCATCACCGTGATCGGCCACCCACTGTTGGGCATGGAAATCTTCACTCTGATTCTGGCCGTTTTCTTTTTTGTCGAAGGCTTTTGGAAAATCATCGCCTCGTTTTCCTTCAGACCGTCAAAGGGCTGGCTGGCCATGCTCGCCAGTGGCGTGCTGGCCATTGTGCTGGGTTTGATTATCTGGAAGCAATGGCCAATTTCGGGTGAGTGGGCAATCGGGATTCTAATCGGTGTCGACCTGGTAATGACTGGGCTGTCGATGGTGATTATCTCCGTAACCATGCGACGCATACACAAGGCGCTGGCGGAGAAAGCCGAGTCGTGACAGTTTGTCGCTGAGGGGCTCAGTGCTCACTGGCAGTCCGTTGAAAAACACAAGTTAGACCTATATGGAAAGGAAGCGACGCATAGCGTCAGTTGCTTTACATTGTGTGTGGCTTGTGTAGTCGAAGTTATAACCTCCACTGGACAAGGAACTTACGCCCCCTTGCCGTAAGCACTTGCCATAATTCAAACAAACTCGGCAAGCCGGCTTTATTTGAATTAGTAGGTCTAACTTGTGTTTTTCAACGGGCTGCTACGCGAAACCGCAAACAGTTCGATCGCCTGGCGAACAGCCGCAACATCGTGCACTCGCAGAATTTCTACGCCGGCAAGGCACATTGCCAATGAAACGCCGATCGTTCCCGCCGTGCGATCGGCGTCCATGTCGTTCAGCATGCGGCCAATGAAACCTTTACGCGAATGGCCGATCAACAACGGTCTCCCCAGTTCGTGGAAGCGGTCAACGGCTCTCAACAACGCCAGGTTGTGCTCGGTCGTTTTCCCAAACCCGATCCCCGGATCAATCGCGATTCGCTCCACCTCGATCCCCGCTTTGGTGGCCGCATCGCATCGCCCGGCTAGATAAGCATATACGTCGTCAACCACATCATCATATTGCGGATCGTTCTGCATAGTCGCGGGTGTGCCTTGCATGTGCATCAGGCACACTCCGGCCCCACTCGTCGCCGCCGCCACAGGCATGGCCGCATCACCCGTCAAAGCGGTAACATCGTTGATAATCTCCGCTCCCGCCGCTACGGACTCGCGCGCCACAACCGCGTGATACGTGTCGATCGAAACCGGCAGGTCCAACTCACGGCAAAGCGATTCCACCACGGGGAGAACTCTGCGTAGCTCCTCGTCGGCATCGACTCGAATCGATCCGGGCCGTGTGCTCTGCCCACCAACATCAATAATATCGGCTCCCTCAGCAGCCAGACGCCGCCCATGTTCGACCGCCGTGACAGGATCGATGAACTTCCCACCATCCGAGAAACTGTCAGGCGTAACGTTAAGAATCCCCATCAAGAGCGGGCGCGAGCCAAACCGCAAGGTCCGGCTGCGTAGTTTCCAATGCGTCGCTGGGTGGAGTGGGGGAACATTTGTGGCCATGGCAGTAATATACCATGAAATGTCGAATGTCGAAATCAGAATGAGGAAAGAATTACGAAATATGAATTAAGAAACTCAAAATGTGTGTATTTATCTGCCACTGGCTTTCTCGCGACTCATCCTTCGACATTTTGACATTCCCACATTCATAATTCTTTCCTCATTCCGGCTTCCTCATTCGACATTCCCACCCTCTGCTCCCTACCACTGCCAAAACCCTTACCAAGGTGTCTCCATCATTCCGACAATCTGTTCCGCCGCCCGTTGTATGGCCAGTTGCTGGGCGGTGGCTACCGACTGCCCGACTTCAGGCGTGAGGATCGAAGAGGCGGTCACTGAAGTTGAAGTTGCCGGCGAAATAACGATAGGTTGGCTCTGGCGCAAGACGTCGCCCTTTCGATCGACCCAACTCACCTGTATTCGAAATGCGATTTGCATCTGGCGAGGATCATTGTACCAATCCTGCACGATCATATTTTTTTGGTCTTGAATGATCTTGCACGTCAAAACACTGTCGGCCTCGCTGGCGCTGCCCACTACCTTATAGGGTGTTTTGGTTTCGATCTCTTTGATAACGGCCTCGGAAAGTTGTTCACCCAGATTGCGACGAAAACTCAAAGAGTCGAAAACCGGCACATGCACGGTCTTGATATGAGAGGGGTAAAGCGACTGGTTGCCGATCTGATAAGAAGCGCACCCTCCCACTCCCGCCAGTAAAACCATCGCGGCCGCTATCAAGCTTGCAAATTGAGTTCGAGTGCCAGTCATTATTATGAAGTTATCAGATTCCAGTCGTCAGTTATCAGACTTTTGTTTTGAACATTGTGCCTTCTTAATTCATTCCTCATTCTGATTTCGACATTCGACATTTCTGTCCTCTGTCATCTATCCTCTATCCTCTCTTCACTCACCTTCCATCAGGAAATAGATCCGTAAGCCACTTGAATCTATTAGGCGGCTTGGCCGGGTAATCCTTGATCTCTGCCAACCGTTTCTGCGCTGCGGCGGCTATGGCCGTGTTGGGATATCCCTTGATGATCTCTCGATAGTAGAACCTAGCGCCTCCGTACTTTTTCTTGCCCTCCCAGAACTGGGCCATCTCCCAATCGCGCTCGGCCATCTTGGCGTCGATCTTGTTACGCGCTTCAATCACTGTTTTCCGCTGGTCGCCCAATTCCCGCCCGAACTGTGTGATGGCGGTTTCGGCAATCTCGCCGGCATCCTCCAAAGCGGCCGCGTCGTACATGGGACCTTGATAAACCAATTCCTGGCTCTTCATACCCAACAGGTGTGCTTTGACCAGGTGCGGGCTTTTGGGATGTTCTTTGCGCAACCGCTCGTAGTAGTAGGCGGCGTCTTCGTATCTACCGGCTTTGAAATAGGCGTTTGCCACGGCCATGATACTGTCGTCGGCCAACGGTCCGGTGGGATCATTCATGGCCACGCTCTCGTAGGCCTTCAGGGCGTTGCCCCAGGTATCGAATAGCGGCTTGCTCGAATCCGTCAAGTTGGGCGTGACCGGCCAGTGCGGCGCGGCCTCGTGCATTTTTTCCCAATATTGCCCTATGTTGTACTGCCGCAACACAATCCGGTCCAGGTAGCGAGAATTTTCGTGCTTCTTCATCAAGTTATCCAGCGTGTCCTGCGCCTTGGAATACTGATCATTGAAGAAGTAGCTCTCCGCCTGGAAGAACATGGCATCCTCTTCCAGGGTAGAGTCGGGCCAGCGTCGCGCGGCCGCTTTGAATTTCGCCGCCGCCTCCTTATATTCTTTCTTTAGATACAAGGCTTCGCCCTCGGCGAAGAGATCTTGGGCGATTTTCTTATTCGGACCGAAACCGGTCGCCACCAGCAGTTTCTTATAAGCGTTTTGAGGATCCAGGTCTTCCAGGCTCAAGCCTCGGGAGCCCTCTTTTTCTTTCTGTTCGCGTTCTTCCTCGGTGAGGGTCGAACTCAGCACGGTTCCACCAGCCGCCGCGGTCGCTTCCTTGGCGGCCTTCGCGTCGTCCACCACCGGGAGCGACTCGATGGCCGATGCTTGACGCACGCCCGAATCATACGCTGGTGCTTCCGTCACCCCGTTAGCTGGCTTCTTGCGGCCCATCAGCCGGTCGAACAGCCATCCCTGATCCTCGTCTTCCTCGACAGCCGCATGGGCCTTCGCGTCCCGTGGCGTCCGTGGTACCCCTGCGCAACCGCTAAGAGCCGATACAATAACAATCAGACACCCGACCGTCACCACGGTCCGGATTTGAAGTCGAAATATAACGGACATCCTTGTCCCTCGATATTGATGAAATTAACCGCCACCGGGAAAGACGCAAGACTTAAGACATAAGACTATAAGAATATTCTACTGACGCCTCATATCCTAAGAACATGTTTGGAAACTGGTGTTAGCCGTTTTGGTGTACCGCTGTTGGCTTGTCCAGCAGTGTTTCTCCCAGTTCATACGCTCTACACTGCTGGACAAGCCAGCAGTGGCACCCATTTCAAAACATGTTCTAAGTCCTAACTCTTAAGTCCTATGTCTTAAATCTCACGCCTGTCTGACAACTGAAAACTGATAACTGATAACTCAACCTTTCAACCATCCTTGCATCTTCGGCTTCCGTCCCATCAAATGACTAATATAACGGTTCATCAATCCACGGATTTGTCCTTGTGCCGTGGGCCTGATCTCCAATCGTTGCCAGAGCTTGCTCTCGGGTTGTGCCAATTGATCCATCACTCGCAAGGTTCCGGCGTCGACCGACGCCACATGTTGCTTTCCTTTTCTACACGACATGCATAGCACGCCGCCATCAAGATGCCCGAAGGCGACTCGGCCTTTGATGGGCACCTCGCAACCGCACTCGACGCAAGCGTGCAAGAGCGGCAAGTGGCCCAAAATCCTCAAGGCTCCCAACTCGAACCGTAAAATCCACCGCTGCACAGGCTCACCGTCCGACAAACCCTCGAGAGTTTCCTCGGCCAGGTCGAACAGGTCGGCCTGCGGCGAATACTGTTCGGTCAAACCGTCGAGCAACTCGATAACATAGTAGCCGGCATACAGCCCGGACAGGTCGCGACCGGCCGGTTTGAACCGCCGAACCAACTTGGCTTCGGTCAAAATATCGAGTGTTTCAAACGATTTGCGGAGGAAGACTATTCGACACACGGCCAGTAGGTCAAGAGCAGACTCAAAAGGCCCTTTTATTCGCCTAGCTCCCTTGGCTATAGCCCCTATTTTGCCATATTCTCGCGTAAATATGGTCACCACTAGGCTGGTTTCGCTGAACTCCACCGTCCGCAGGACGATTCCAATAGCCTTTTGTGATTCCATTGGGACTTATTGTGTCTGATCTGTCAGGGTGTCCGGGAATTGGGAACTCCGTAGGCCTGGTTACACGGCACGATCATAAGTCTATCCATCTTAGCGGCGTGGTGGAAGTGTACTATGGCCGCTTGCGATCGGAGTTACGCCGCTCGTGAC
>JAFGTN010000919.1 GCA_016934075.1 Pirellulales bacterium | reverse complement strand
TGTGGAGATCACCGTGACGGCCCAGTCGGGCAGCCGCGTGCTTATCAAAGACGGCGAAACGGTCATCGACGACTTTGTCATGCCGGGAGCAAGCACATCGCGTTCCTTGACTTTGGCCGAAGGATCGCACCTGCTCAGCGCCGAGTCCTTCGACGCCTCGGGGAACCGTAGCAATCAATCGGAAGAACTGATACTTACGGTCGACCGTACGGTGCCGGCCGCGCCCACGCTCGATCTGCTCGAATCGAGTGACAGCTTCGACGACTTGGCAGGCTTGAGCGGTCCGCAATGGACCAACAGTGATGGCATTACGGCCGTCAACCAGCCAGCCTACGCGGGCTTGGCTGAGGCCAATAGCATTATACGTATCTATGCCATGGGCATCTCTGGAACCTCGCAACTTGTGGGAGAAGGCATTGTCGGTTCCGACGAGAGCGATCTCGTGGCGGATGACGGTCTGGGTACATGGGAAGTCACCTTGGAACCCCTGGCCGACGGAGACTACGACGTCTTTGCCGTCATAGAAGACTTGGCCGGTAACATCAGTGACTTGTCGCAGATTCATAACCTTGTAGTAGATACGCTCCCTCCGCAGCGGCCCACTATGGATCTAATGACTGCATCGGACACCGGCATGTCGGATCTGGACAATGTGACCAACGCTCCGAACCTAGTTCCTTTCACTGTAACCGCTGAGCCGGGTAGCCGTACACTTGTCAAGGACGGAGAGACTGTCGTCGCTGATTTCATCGTGCCGGGTTCAGGGACCGTTACTATAGCTCTCACACTTGCCGAGGGCACCCACTTGCTCAGCGCGGAGGCGTTCGATGCCTCGGGCAACCGTAGCGCCCAATCTGAAGAACTGGTGCTCACGGTAGACCGCACCGCGCCGGAAGACGGCGATATCACTATCGATCTGGCAGCCAGCAGCGATACGGGCGTGGTAGGCACTCCATATGCCACCAGTATCAGGCAACCCGCCTTCATAGGTTTGGCCGAAGCCAATGCCCAGATTCGAGTATTCGCCAATGGTATTCTAGTGGGCGAAGGCGTTGTGGGTAGCGACGAGTCGGATGGCGTCCTTGACGATAACATCGGCGTCTGGGAAGTGACCGTCGAGCCTCTGGCCGACGGCGTTTATACCATGACCTTGGAGGTCGAAGATCTGGCCGGCAACATCACCGAGGCCACGGACAGCGAAGATATCATCATCGATCCCTTCGAACTTAACGACACTATTGACACGGCCACCGTGCTGGGTAGCGAGCCCGAGATTACGCTACGAGATGTGAAACTGCACGACATCGACGACGTCGACTACTTCCAGATCACCGCCAACGAAACCGGCAAACTGGTCATCAACGTCTTTTTTGATAACACCGAGGGCAACGTGGATATCTTCGTTGTCGATAGTCTGGGCAATCCCATTGCCGAATCGACCGGTGACGGCGACAACGAGCAGATCGTGATCCCGGTCGTGACGCAAGAGGAATATTATCTACAGGTTCTTGCACCAATCGATCAGCAGGTGATCGGCAACGTTCTCTACGACCTGGAAATCGAAAACTTCGCCGCGCCGATTCCTTCCAGCATTGCCTTGGATCCGAACGACGACAGCGGTATGATGAACAACGATCTTATCACGCTCGTTGACGACGCGAGAATCTTCATCACTGCCGATCTTACCGAGTTTGTCGGCATGGATATTCCGATTCTTCCGGCACAGGTGGCGCAAGAGGCGTTAGAGGCGATAGAGACGATGTCGCCGCTGCCCGATGGTTACATGCCCGGTGTCGCGGTAGAGGTCTTCGCCAACGGGGCATCAGTCGGCTTTGCCGATTCGCTCTTCGGCTTGAACACCATCTTCGAGTTCGCCTTCGATCCGACCGACGTGGTTAACGGGCCGTTCAGCCCGAATATCCCCATCACAACAGGAACACTCGTCGCCCCGGACAATGCGGGCTACTTTAACATGATTACCGCCGCGGTGCGGGTATTCGACGGACAGCAGGAAGATATAGATGTTCCGGATCCGGCCACGGGTCGCAGCCAATTGTCCAAATCGCTCAACGTGCACTTCGACCCCAACACCCCCGACGCCGCCCTGGCAACACTCGCCATGGCCGATTACAGCGACACGGGCACAGTGGGCGACAACGCCACTTCGATCGCTCAGCCGGCTTTTTACGGCGTGGCCGAAGAGAATACCAGGATCCGCTTGTTTGCCGAACGTGTCGAGAACGGTACACCTACTGGCATCGTGGAACTGGCCGGGCAGAGCGTAGTGGGAAGCGATACCTCGGATGTTGGCACGGTCGAGGGGAGCACGGCAACCGATGGCTTGGGATTGTGGGAAATCACCGTCGAGCCTTTGCAGGACGGTGAATACATTATCACCATTGAACTTGAAGACATCGCCGGCAACTCCAGCGACCGACTCGATGGTCCGTCGCTGGATATCATCATCGACACGCTCGCGCCACAACGACCCACCATTGATCTGGTTGGGCCCGACGTGGTCGACAACGACGTGCTAGGCGTGGCCCCGTTGTACTCCGACACCGGCATGTCCACCATGGACAACGTGACGATGGGCTACGAGCTGATCGTAGGTGGCGATCAGGGCGACACGCCCGCCGACGCCGCTATGGTACAGGTCCGCGTATCGGCCGAGCCTGGCTCGCTGGTGCTCATCAAAGACGGCGAGGACGTGAT
>JAFGTN010000918.1 GCA_016934075.1 Pirellulales bacterium | reverse complement strand
GAGAATCCAAATGTTCATATATAACCTCAGACGGGTGTCTACCGCTGTTCTAGAGTTTACAGTCACGGCAATGGCTTTGATTGTGCTCCTGGGGATTTGCATCGCACCCTTTCTAATCACATCTACATCAAACGGTACACCGAAACGTTATTATCAAGATAGCCAAGTCGACCATAAAGATACCGTCGACCACAAGCCTGGGGCACACGATCCCGGCGATCGTTAAGGTCCGCGCTTCACTGCGGCCATCCATTAATTCGGCCAGTTTTCGCGGAGAGCGCGGAAGTTGGGCTAAGAACATGTTTTGAAATGGGTGCCACTGCTGGCTTGTCCAGCAGTGTAGAGTGTATGATCCGGGCTACTCCTTCAACTCCCCCGCTATCGACGCAAACTGATCCAGCGCCGTCTGCAAATCGTCGGCGATCTCTTGGGCCAGGACGTCCGGGTCGGGCAGGTCTTCGGAGTCTTCCAGGCTTTTGTCGCGGAGCCAGAAGAGGTCGAGGTTGACTTTGTCGCGTTTGATTAACTCGTCGTAGTCGAAGGACCGCCAGCGGGCGTCGGGGTTCTTTTCGCTCCATTTTTGCCAGCGTTTGTGTCGCTCGCCGGGCTTGTAGCATTCGACGAACTCGTCCAGGTCGGAGCGTTTCAGGGTGTTTTGCTTGAGTGTGAAATGCATGTTGGTCCGCAGGTCGTAGACCCACAGCTTCTTGGTCCAGGCCTTTTCCTGGGCGGGCTTGGCGTCGAAGAACAGCACGTTGGCCTTTACGCCCTGGGCGTAGAAGATGCCCGTGGGCAGCCGCAGCAGGGTATGCACGTCGCATTGTTGCATGAGGTTGCGGCGCACGGTCTCGCCGGCCCCGCCTTCGAACAGCACGTTGTCGGGCACGACGATGGCACAGGTGCCGTTGACCTTCAAGAGCGTCCTGACGTGTTGCAGGAAGTTCAACTGCTTGTTCTTGGTGGTCACCCAGAAATCCTGGCGCTCGTAGGCCGAGTCCTCTTTTTCCAGTTCGCCGCCCTCGCCCACGATGGTGATGCTGCTCTTTTTGCCGAAGGGCGGGTTGGTCAGCACCAGGCTGTAATGGTCGCTGGGCGGGCTGGCCAGGCTGTCGACGCCCGAGCGGATGGGGCAAGGATCGCCGTCGATGCCATGCAGGTAGAGGTTCATAATGCACAGCCGGGCCGTGTTGGGCACGATATCGGTGCCGTGAACAAAGCTCCGCTTAAGGTGTTTTTTCTGGTCCTTGTCCAGGTCGCTGCCGTGGTGCTTCAAAACGTAGTCGTGGGCCGCCAACAGAAACCCGCCCGTCCCGCAGGCCGGGTCGCAGACCGTATCGTCGGGGCCGGGCCGGGCGCAATCGACAATCGCCTGGATCAGTTCCCGCGGCGTAAAATACTGGCCGGCGCCCTTGGGCGACTCGGCCGCGCTGCGTGCCAGCAGTCCTTCGTAGATATCGCCCTTGACATCGGCTTGCATCCGCGTCCACTGCTCCTTGTCCATCAGCTCGACGATCAGCCGCCGCAGCAGTGCCGGGTTCTGGATCTCCGACTTGGCCTTCTTGAAGATCTCGCCCAGCATGCCCGACTGTTTGCCCAGCGCTTCCAGGCAGTGCCGGTAATGGGCCTCCAACTCGTCGCCGTCCTTCGCCAGCAGACTGGCCCAACTGTTCTTCTTGGGCACAATCGGCTTGCGGTTATACGGCGGCCTGGTCTGCTCGTCGGCCATCTTGAGGAACAGCAGAAACGTAATCTGCTCCGTATAAGCCATATACGAAAGGCCGTCGTCGCGGAGGACGTGGGCAAAGTTCCAGGCCTTGTTTACGATTTGTTGAGTATCAGTCATCGCGTTTCTTAGTCCCCGTCTTGTTCATCAAAATCATCCTCAGCGACGGCCTCCGGCGTTTCTTGTGTGTTCTTCCCCATCACCTTACTGATCTCAGCTAAAAGCAGATTACGCCGAGACTGAATAAAAGCCTCGTAGTCATCAGTCCGCAGCAACGACGGGTCCAGAAGGTGTGTTTTGAGAAGCTTGTCCATGCCAGTATCGTCTAATTGAACAGTTTTGTGCTTTTGCAGTTGCCTCAGGTATTCAGTCGGAGCCTTGCCACCGATCATGCGGTTAGCTTTGTAGGAAATCGGAGTTTTATTCAGGATAGAATTGAAACTTCTCGGAGGGATGTTGTGATTGCGGCACCAGTCCTTCGGAAAAATGTGATGAATATCTAGCTTACATTCCTCCCAGTCTGTTTCGTCCAGTTCTCGAATTGTACTTTTCCAGAAGATATCCTGTGCACCTTTCCGTTGAATCAATACGTTTATACCCTTGTACGCAGCACTGTTTCGTGATCTGAGAGTGTCCAACCGAGCGGGCTGGAAGTTAGCGTCTCGCACTGTCGTGAGATCATTCGCACCGTGGTTCACCCAGGCCATCAAATCTTGAACGTCGTTTGCCATTCGGGATTCAACAGCTCCACCGTACAACTCGCCAAGCACACCGCACCAATACCAATGGGATAGTTGATCATAGATTGTCTGCTCAAGCCATCGGTCTTTAAGCAATGCAAGAACTGTAGCCAACGGAACCAATTGGGTTCTATACGGCAAATCCCTTTTCGTAAAGAATGCTTCCTTTCGCAGAAACTTAGCAGCGTTCCAGAACCCTTTTTCGAGGTGAGCTTTCCACTTATTATACGCCGCTAAAGGCAAAGCCAGAACAGATTCACGCTTCGAACTGACACCAGTAACATGCTTGCCTGTCTTTCCTGCATCCAAATCTGCATTGTGTCTCTCAAAAGTGTGGAGTAAGGACAATCCCTGTAGGAAATCAGTAGGTTCGATGTCACTAAGAAGACGCTGCCTGCCGAGGCGTTGTGATATCCCTTCAATCCCAGCTTTTTGGCTGCCGTACCATTCGTCTCGTAGATTAATGCCATCCATAGCATAGGTTGCTGTTACAAGCTCGAAGACCGAAAGTGGAACTCCGCCCGTATTTACCTTTTCAAACACGAGACAGACTGCTTCCTTCTTATTTTCTTTTTTCAACTCAATGACTGGAATGTCGTAGTTGCGAAACTCAGAGAGTACTAGTTTCCGAAATTTCATATATCTTTGGAATTTCTTCGGATCATAAGCGTTAAGCCCCTCTTCCCAGTCGTCTGAATTGAGAATCTGGTTGCATGGAAAAAAGAAATTCTTGTACTCCTTTTCCGCTGTTTGGAGATCGAGTTTAATGTCTCGTCCGAAGTTTTCTCTAAGCACTCTGTCGGAGTCCAAACCAATAATTGCCTCGTCGTAGAATTGAGGTCCATCTAATGCTCGTTCTATATCAATGTAGTAGTGCTTCTCGACATCTCTTTTCTTTGCATCACGGGTTTGTACTGGAGTGTCAAGCATCAATACTTGCGTGAGTGAAGTTAATCGCTGCTGGCCATCCAGAATTAGATGCTCCACGTCAATAGTGCTTGTATTTGCAGATTCGATGCCTTCAACCGGACGAACCTTGAACCTCGCATCTCCACCGTTTTGGAGCAGCATCACAGCTCCGATTGGAAATGCCCTCGCTATGCTCGTTAGCAATGAGCGAATGTGCTCATCATCCCAAATCCAGCCGCGTTGAAAGTCGGGTAGCTGGATATTACCCAAAACTATTTTTTTGAGTAGATCTCCAAGTTGCCACTTAGTTGAATCAAATGTTGACATGGAACATCCTATAAATTTGTTACTGGTTATCGATTGTTTGATAAGAGGTTATGATATTTTTTCGATTTTTCCGAGTTGATCGTGGATTTCTCGCTTTCGTTCATCATTTATTCGAACATGCATTTTTACGATTCTGTGTCCGTCAGAGTCTGGTAGCACAGCTCTGCATTCTTTGAGCAATTCAATTACCTGGCTTTTTTGCTCAGGTTCCAACATTATGCTGTTCTCCGTTTTCGGCGAGTTTTATTTTTAGGTTTGCCGTTATTTTCAGCCTTCTGTCGGGCCTGTTTTATCCGCTCCAGCAACTTGCTAGCCGGCTCGTCGCTGGGATCCTGCGGGACCAGCTTGCCTTCAAAGGCTCGTTTGAGGATGGATTGGCGGAGGCGTGTGGCTCTTTTAATGTTTGCGTCTAACAAAGCCTCGATAGCAGAAATCATCGTTTGTCGCTCTTGCAGTTCAATGACAATCTGCTTCTGTTCATCGATAGGTGGTACAGGGAACTCGACTTCAGCAAAACGCCCTGCTCCGAGATGGGCTATATTCACGGTAATCGAGGCTATTTTCTGAAAACGCCCATTTTTCAGGTATGTAAGAAACACAGCCAATGCATACTCGGGATCTATCCCAGATCTGGCCTTGAATCGTACTAGTGTGTTCGTAAAGCAAGATCCGGGAACCTCATTTCTGTAGATTGCCGGCCTACCGACTAATTCTTTGCTCTGGCCTTCGTTCAGCAATATGTCGCCATAATCCAGCCGATATGTTTCATACTCGACCGGTGTGAAATTCATTTCCATCACGTCGGAGGTATCAATACGATCCTCGAACACATTTGCGACGCGAAGATAAGGACGCATGTGCGGCCCCTGGTGATGCTTGGGAGATCTTTGCCGGCCAAGCTGCACATCGCCAACCTGATCAACTCGTGCCCAGCACCACCCCTCCGGCAACTCCGGCAAATTGGTTGTGTCGGGTTCTGCCGGTTCCTTGTACTTTTTCTCCCAGCCTTTGGGCGGGGTTTTGGATTTGGCTTTGTAGGCGGCTAGTTGCTGTTCTTCCCAGCGGCGGCGGCGCTCTTTGAGGATTCTGGCCAGGAGTTGGCGGGCGGGCTCCTTGGGTGGGTTCTCGGCACGCCAGGCGGCGGTTAATCGGCCCTCGACGGCGGCCTTCAGCACGGAGGCGCGGTAGCGCTTCAAATTGCCCCGCACCCGCTCCAGCGCCGCCATCCCGGCATCGAGGTCGGTGAGGAGTTCTTCGAGTTTTTCGACGATGCGGTGCTGTTCTGCAAGTGGAGCCACTGGTACCACTGTTGCGTTGTAGTCATCACGACTTAGACTAGGCACGGCAGTGGATCTATCCAATGAACCCAGTTGTGTATGCACGAGCAAATAGTAGAAGTATTGGAGATTGGTATAAGGTGTCCCTTGTGTATAGTATGTCGTATCAATTGCCCAGCACGGGCCTGGAGAATAGTGAACGGCTCCGGCTGAACCTTTACGTCCTATGATGAGCGTGACTCCTGATGTCAATTTCGTGGAATGAGTGCCTACAACTCCATTAGAACCGTATACAGGAATAGTTCCGGAAGAATCTCTATCCCGTTTTGTTAGACCCTTCCCGTATTCAATTGGTAGGCATTTTCCCAAAGTTGTGGAAGCCCACCCCTTCGGTAGTCCGTCACCGCTACTCATGCCGCCAACCTTTCATTCAACTCTTCCAATATGCTCGACAACCGATCCCCAAACAGTGCATCCGCCTCGCCCAGGCCGCCCATTACGTTAAAGGGGGCGTAGTCGAAGTCGTCTTGGTCGATACTCAAACTGCTGGCGATGTGGTCGCGGATGGCGTCGAGCCATTTTCGCTGCTCTAGTGTGAAACTCACGCCCTTTTGTTCCTGCTCGGCCAGCCAGGCCCGGTATCGCTCTTCCACGGTCATGGGGAACGGTTCCAGCGGCTTGGCCGGGTCGATGGCGTGCCGCACCAGCGCGATCACGTCAACCAGCTTGTTGCCGCCATGGCCCTTCACCCGCTCGGGCTCGACCGCCTCGAACGCCTGCCAGAGCCGCGTCAGTGGCGCCGATAGCGGCGGGCGCTCCAGCGCCGCTGCTAGTTCCTTGACGTGCTTGAATCGCAGCCCGGAGCGGTAGGGCACGCTGTAGAGCAGCCGCAAGGCTTCAAGCTCTTCGCGGTTGTCCTCGATAAACTGGCGGAAGTCGGTCACCAGTGCCCGGGCCTTTTCCAACGCCTGGGCGTCGAAGCCGGCGGCGATGAGCTCGTCTTGGGAAACCTCGTCAATGACCTGCTCGTGGCTCTTCTGGATGTTGAGCACCAGTTCACGCAGCCGCGGATTGTGGAATGGTTTGAGGGCCTCGGTCATCAGTTCCTGTTCGGCCTTGGTGGTCTGATCTTCGGTCGGCTCCGGGCCGGATTGTTCTTCGGCGCGCTGCTCGACGTTGTCGGGATCGATGCTCGCGAGCAGCGTGGCTGTCAGTTCCTTGAGGTCCGTGCCGCCGGCTGCTTCGGCGATTTCTTCCTGCTGGTCGGCGGTCAATTGACGATCGAGCCGTGTCAGCCGGGCGGCCAGAGTGGAGACGAGGTCGGGGGCGGCCATGCCCGTGGCCACCATCTTCATCAGCTTTTCCAGCGAGACGCTCGGTTTGCGGTCCAGCGGCTTCGATGTCGTCTTGTCCTGCTCGCATACACCCACGGCGTCGACGATCACGAAATGCGTCTTGTGTTTGCTGTCGGGCGTGACGCTTTGCAGTGTGTCGGAATCGACCGTCCGCACGCCTCGGCCTTTCATCTGCTCGAAGTAGCCCGCCGATTTGACGTTCCGCATAAATAGCAGGCATTCCAGCGCCTTGACGTCGGTGCCCGTGGCGATCATGTCGACCGATACGGCGATCCGCGGATTGTAGGAGTTGCGGAACTCGGCCAGCAAATCTTCGGGCTTCTTGCCCGTCGTCTTGTAGGTGATTTTCTGACAGAAGTCGATGCCCTTGCCGAACTCCTCGCGCATGATGCGGGTGATGTCGTCGGCGTGGCTGTCGTCCTTAGCGAAGACCAGCGTCTTGGGCACTTCGGTGCGACCGGGGAAGATCTCGGTGAAGAGCTTGTCGCGAAAGGTGCGGCAAACGAGACGGATTTGATCAGGGGCCACCACGTCGCGGTCGAGGTCATTGGCCGTATAGGTCAGATCGTCTTCCAACTCGGCCAGCCGCTGGACCTTGGTTCGCTTGTCGCGGCGGGGAATGAAGCGGCCCGACTCGGCCTCCAGCGTGGAACCGTCCTGGCTGATGCGGGTGCGGATGCGGTAGACGTCGAAACCCACATTCACGCCGTCGGCGCAGGCCTGTTCGTGGCCGTATTCCATCACCAGGTTGTTGTTGAAGAAGCCGATGGTCTGCTTGGTGGGCGTAGCCGTGAGACCGATCAGCGTGGCATCGAAATATTCCAGCACCTGCCGCCAGAGGTTGTAGATCGAGCGGTGGCACTCGTCGATGATGATGAAATCGAAGGTCTCGATGGGGATCCGCTCGTTGTAGACCACCGGCAGAGGTTCTTTGACCAGCGGCGAGGCCGTTTCGAACAGTGAGCCTTCTTCGTTCTCCTCCTCGAATTCCGGCTCGCCCTTGAGCATCGAGTAGAGACGCTGCACCGTGGTGATACAGACGCGGCTGACGTCGTCGATGGTGTTGGAGTGTAAGTGCTGGACGTTGAATTCGTCGGTGAACTTGTAGCCGCTGTGCGGGCTGATGTACTGCTTGAACTCGTTGGCAGCCTGGCGGCCCAGGTTGTTGCGGTCGACCAGGAAGAGGATCCGGTGGGCGCCGGCAAACTTGATGAGCCGGTAGAGCAGCGTGACCGCCGTGAAGGTCTTGCCCGTGCCGGTGGCCATCTGCACCAGGGCGCGGGGGCGGTTCAGCGCGAGTGATTTTTCCAGGTTTTGGATGGCCGTGACCTGGACCTTGCGCAAGCCTTCGGTCACGAGCGGCGGGAGTTCTCGCAGGCCCTTCCGTACCTGGACCGGCAGATTGACCAGTCGTAGAAGTTCGTCCGGCTGATGGAATGTGAAAACCGGCCGGCTGCGGGCGTCAGGTTCCAGGGCGTTTGTAAACTGGGTGATCTTGCCGGTGGATTCGTAGGCGAAGGGCAGCGGATTGTGGTGCGTGGGCAGGCCCGGCGGCAGGCCTTCCGTGTACTTGGCCGATTGGGTTTCCACGCCCGTCAAAGTATGCCCCTCGGGCTTGGCCTCGACAACGCCGATAGCCTTACCGTTCACATACAGAAAATAATCAGCGAAGCCCGTCGTCAGTGGAAACTCGCGAACCGCCACGGGACCGGCCGAGATATTCATCTTGGCGTAGTCCTGCACGATCCACCCGCATTTTTCAAGCTGGCGATCGATTTCAACGCGAGCTTTCTCTTCAGGCTGCAACGCCGTTCCTCCCTTTAAGCCAAAATGGTACCGTGACTAACTTACTGGTCAATATATATCAACAAGCACCGTTCCGCAAGGGGTAGGATGGAGAGGCAAGAGAAGGGGGGCGGGATGCGTTTGTAGCTGGATTATTCACGTAGGGT
>JAFGTN010000917.1 GCA_016934075.1 Pirellulales bacterium | reverse complement strand
TTGGCTGTCCAAAGATTGGGGTCCACCTCATCAAACTCAACTCTTTATTCTATACAATATTCTACAATTCTACACGAAATACCCATTTACCGGAGACGTGAGGCCCGTGGATTCCGGCAGTACAGCGGCATAATACGTGGATAGTAAACTACTTATGCCGACTTTCTCGAGTGAGTGTTTTGCATGCAAGCGGTTCCTCAATAGTACATAGAACAGGGGATTGTGAAGGTAATACGATAAGCGTACGATGTGAGTGTGACGCGTTTCTTTTCTCCAACGAGGGAAAACTGCTCGACTGTTTTCCATCTGGTTATGTAGTTTTTGGGAGGCTAAATCATGAGTCTAATTGTTGAACATGTCGATGTTTGGGCTGCAACAATTCCAGACCGGCCCGGCGGACTGGCCGACAAGTTGGCGCCTCTGGCGGAAGCCGGAGCTGATCTGCAGTTTGCCATTGCACGACGCGCGCCGGACAAGCCCGGTACCGGTGTCCTGTTTGTAACCCCTTTGCAGAGCGAAGCGGAAACCTCGGCGGGTGCCCAGGCGGGTTTCGCTGTTGCGGATAGCCTTCATTCGCTCCGCGTTGAAGGCGATAACAAGTCTGGAATCGGTGTATTAATCGCCAAGACAATTGCCGACGCGGGAATCAACTTGCGTGGATTATCGGCTGCGGTCATAGGAGATCGATTCACCATGTATCTTGCCCTCGATACGGTGGATGATGCCCAGAAGGCTATGTCCCTTATCCAAGATGTGTCTTGAATCACGATACATAGCCTTCGGCAGCCGCTTCGCAGACTTCCATGACAACTATCGCGCGTTCATCACAAACCTATGCAAGGCGGACAATCATCTTTTAATGGATTGCGTGCTGAAAAACGTCGTTGTCCCCTGGAACACTGTATTTATCCATTACACAACTCAATGCCGTTAAGCCTGCAGAACGTCCGCAACAGGTTGCTGCCATTGCCGTAAAAAACCACCTGGTGTCCGCCCAACACGAGTTTGCTCATGTCGTCGACCTCGTTGATCGTCATTTGCAAGTTCGTTCGGCAACCGCCCGGTAGCTTCGGATAACATCGCACCACCTTTCCCGTGTAGAGACTCATTTTCGGCGACTTGCCCGGGAAATAGTGAAGCATCGTCATCTCTTGCCCTTCGGAAAAGAGAACTTGCGGCACGCAACCCCAGCCGGCCTCGGCATGTGAGCGAAGAATGTACGGCTCGGATGGGGCGTCGTAGCCGGCCATCCGCGATGGTGCCGTGCAATGAGCGCAGTAGTATTCGTTTTGCACCGTGTCGTAAGACGGATTGTTCATGAATGCCGGCCGATCGAATAGATTTCGTACCAGCATCATGCTCAAGGTGGCTTCGAGGTCCGATTGGCAACCGGCCACGATCCCCTCGTCATGCAGACTCATGAAACCCATGCACGGAGGCACGTGCGTGCGAGGCTTGCGCAAACCCTGTAGACAGGACATCATCATTGCATCGGCCTTTTCCTCGTCGATCAGACGCTTAAGGGCGAAGTAACTACGGGCGGCCTGCAATATATCTTCCTTGCCGGGCTCGACCACCTCTTGTGCACCGCGGGTATAGGTCGCCGATAACTGTTTGACCCTATCGTCTATCTTGGTTTGGGCAAAGGCGTTGATGAAACGACTATGGGCAATATGGCGGACGCGCGTACCCAGGTGCGGCTCCATCGCCTCGTCGCCGCCTTTGCCCTGGATATTGATCAACAGGCTGTCGCGCATCCGACGGGTGGCGGCCATCGCTTTCAGCGCGTCGGCTGTCGGCTCGAACACTTCGTGCGAGTTGACAATCACCAAGTTTGGATACTTTTGCAATTTCTGAATGTAATTAATCAAGAGCACGCCCAGCGGAACCACTGCCACTGTGGGAAGCTTGGTGGCCTCAAGCACCTTCTCAAGCTGCGGAAAATGAAGTTTTTTGAACAGAACCAGCACAAGCCCGTCGGGCTTCGTCTGCTTGACCGACTCGATGAATCGAGCTACCGACGCATCGTCGTCCAGAGGATCCCGGTCCATCGTGAGTTGAATCTTCAATTGCTTGGCTAGCGAATCGAATTTTTTTGTGTAACTGCGTTGATGTCCCTCGGGATCGAAGCTCGAGCCGGGCCAACTCCAGTACCCTGCCTTGCGAAGCGACTCAGAAGGCGGATAGATGAATGCGCCGCGAACGGTGGGTGTTTTCTTCTTGGGCGGGACCGGATCCTTCTGTTGGCCGGCCGATCCGCTCGGCATCAGGACCAAGGCGCCGGAAGCCAGGCTTACGGTTTGCAGAAAAACTCGCCGGCAGCAGCCACATCCATCGTTATGTGTGTGAGATTTCATAAGCAACGAACTCCTTAGTTGGTGGCGGATGCCAAATGGCGGGATCTCAGCCGGACACGCCACGGTAGGAATGATTGATCCGTGAACTTTCGGTTCAATTCGGAAACTCTGCGTCTGCGATTGTCACAAAACAAGCAGCAATTATGATTCTAGTAAACTGCAAAATGTCATGCAATAGCCGCACAAAAAAGGTGACGATATTGATAATTGATGAGATGAGTTCCCATAGAGCTTAAATTCAATGTCTATAGCGTCTCATCGACAAATCAGTTGTTGACGAGAGCATGGTAGGACGTCTTCGCCAAGGCATATGCAGCAAGGAAATTTCAACTTTTCCAGGGCGGCTGCAACTCGGGTGGTTCCTTAAGGAATTCCAATCCCTTACGTAGCGAGTCGTCAGCGTTGAACCATGCATGGAAACCTTGGCCGTCGATGCCATTTGTGTCGTGGATGTCGCGGCGAGTGGATATGGCTTTGCCTTCCTTCAAACTCCAGCCCATCCAGCCGAAGCCTGCCTTGCTCAGCAACTCGATGGAATCACGGGCCAATTTGGCTCGTTTCAGATCGTCGAGGCAGCCGGGTATGCATTCATTGACCAGAAGCGGTTTTTTCCGTTCCTGTTGATAGGATTTCAGATATTTTATCTGCTCGATCAACTGGCTCCTAGTTCTTGCATAGGGATGCCCACAAAGTACGTCCATCAAAGGAGCATATGTCACCATGCATTCATTGCGTCTGATGGTGCCGATAGTGATCGGCTGGCAAACGCCGATTTCGCGGACCATTTGAGCCACGGCCTTTAGCCAATGGAAATCAGAATGATTGGAATTCGTGGCTTTCGGTTCGTTGCATAAGTCCCAAACAAGAATTCGTTCGTCCTTAACCAAAGGTCGAACAATCGCTTCGAGATACTTTTGTTGACTATCGAGCTTCGGGATAGCTTCGAGATATGTGCCGCCGTAGTCCCAAATTGGATTATGCCACCGATTGAACAGACAAGGCATGGTTTTCATGCCTGCCTCGTCTAGCGCGGCAACGGCGTCCATGAAGTTTCCGGTTACCAGATCCGGATCTGACATCCATGCCGAGAACTCGATCCAGAGCCGAATGCAATTGGCATGCACCTGTTGAGCCAGTCCGATCTCGTCGCGGAAATGCTGTGGATTGTACAGCAACCAAGCCTGCTCAATACGCGCTGCCCATGATGGCACAACATTGAAACCCCGCAACCAGCCGTAGTTATCGTAGTTGTGCATCGTTGGTTTCGGCAACGTGGACGTCTCAGGACTACTCTCGGCGGCTTGCGACTTTACGCTGAGGGAGGCGTACAAGGCAGCAGCTCCGGATACGGCCATTTGGATTGCCCGGCGACGCGACAGTTGGTTACAACAAAAAGCATCGCGCGAGTAAGTATCGCTTATCATTTTCGAAGCACCCCTGGCTGCGATGTGAGAGAAAAATCAAAGGTATTGGCCCCCTGCTCCACATCGCGTATCAGAGTTGAATGTCTGTTATAAATAGCGGGCACGACCTCGACCAGTTCATCCGATTCGCTACCACCCATGCCATCGGATGGCGGGGGTAATTTCTTTCCGGTCTTGCGCGGCCAACGAATATCCACACGGTTGCTTCCGATCACGGGACCTTTTTGGGCAGATAATTCGTAGCGGCCGTCGTGGATCTCTGCTCCAACCGTGGGGCCCGTGTTATTTTTAGTTGGCATGAACACAATGGCTCCTGATTCCACCGCCTGGCCATCTAGAGTGACTTGGCCGCTGACGGCAGCCCGGGGAGGGCCGCTATCACCGGTCGTACACCCGCAAACAACCGTCAATATCAAGACCGAAAAGCCGCCGACCAGATTTCGAAAAAAATATGCCCTCCGGCCAATTTTAGTTGTTTGCATAATTAAAACTCCCCTACCGTGTTGCCGTCGTTGATGGAACCAAGATTTTTCCAGGTGCCCGTATCAATGGTGTCATTTATGAAATGCGCGGAACCGTCACACATCAGTACATGTACACCTCCTGGATGCATGCTTC
>JAFGTN010000916.1 GCA_016934075.1 Pirellulales bacterium | reverse complement strand
CCCCAGGCTGAACGAGGTTTTGGTCGAAGCCCGCAAGCGGGGCGTATTGATCATTCACGCTCCCAGCGGCAACGTCGATTTCTACAAGGATACGCCGGCCCGGCGGCGCTGTGCCGAAGCGCCCAAGGTGAAGACCAAGGTACCGTTGAAGTGGAACGACTTGGATCCCGACCGCGAGCCGCCCTTGCCGATCGACACATCCAAGGGAGGTTGGGAAGGTCCGCGTACCGAAGGCCGCCCGCAAACACGCCAGCATCCGGCCATCGCCATCGACGACAAAGTAGACGGTATCGGTTCGACGGCCGACGTCTATTACCTGCTCGAGCAGCGCGGCATCGAGAACGTGATCCTCACGGGCGTGCACACCAACTTCTGTGTGTTGGGCCGGCCCTTCGGCATCCGCCAGATGACATACCTGGGCAAGCGGGTGTTTCTCATGCGCGACATGACAGATTGCCTCTATAATCCCAAACACAAACCCTACGTGAACCACTTCCGCGGCACGGAGTTGGTCGTCGAACACATCGAGAAATATTGGTGCCCCACGTTCACCAGCACCAGTATCCTCAATCGTCCGGAATTCCACTTCAAGGAGGACAAGCGGCCACATGTGGTTTTCATCGTCAGCGACGACCACTATCACGCCGACAAGACACTGCCTCCGTTCGCGCAGATGTTGCGCGAGAAATACAACTGCCGCGCAACCGTCCTGCACGGACAGCACGAATCGCGGATTCCCGACGCGGCCCAGATCGACGGGGCCGATAGCGTTGTGGTCTTCGTCCGCCGACTGCTTCTGCCCAAGGAGGAATTGGGCGCCTTGCGGCGCTATGTGAAAGCCGGTCGTCCGCTGGTCGGTTTGCGCACCGCCAGCCACGCCTTCGCATCGAAATACAAATACCCGAAGGGATACAAAACGCCCGCCGGCAATGACGAGTGGCCGGAGTTCGATGCCGAAGTGCTGGGTGGAAGCTATCACAGCCACGGCCCCAACGCCCTGGGTACCGACGTGGCCAATGTCGCCGAGATGGCCGACCATCCCATCCTAGCTGGTGTTAAGCCCGCCAAGTGGCACAGCACGGGCTCGCTGTATTACACCTCGCCCATCGACAAAAAAGCCACGCTGCTGCAAACCGGATCGGCGATGATCACATCGAAAGAAACTAAGAAGAAATCGCTGGTCACCGAGCCACTCACCTGGACCAGAACCCACAACGGCGGCCGTGTAGTCTACACGGGGCTGGGCCACCGCGACGATTTCGAAGTCCCCCAGTTCCGCAAGCTGTTGCTTAATTCGATTTTCTGGGCAATGGACCGGCCGGTTACGGAAAATAAGTAGTTAGAGGGCAGAGGGAATTGGGGCGTCAAATAAAAACTCCCGTTCTCTTATTTTCGCCCCCTAAGGAGTATCATGCGATGAGCAGTTTAGAAATAGACACAATCCAACCGATGCTGGAACATTCGCATAGAACCTTACCATTAATATCCAGCATCTATGCCAGAACCAATGTGAGCGGCGGGTGGGTGGCACTGGCTGCTTGTCAGCCAGTGTTGCTGGCGTTATGATCCGAGTATGATAAACGAACAGTGACATCGAAAACAGGTAAGACACTACAACGAACCGGGCCATTTTCACGAATTAACCTTCTCATGCTACCGTCGAATGCCGTTGTTGACTAATGACGTGTGGCGAGCAATGCTCAGCGTCAGCATCGACCGGGCCGTCAAGAGGCATTCTTATAGTCTGATTGCGTTCGTGTTTATGCCCGATCATATTCACATGCTCGTTTTCGATGAAGCAAGGCTGTGGCGTTGGTCCAGTTGTAGATGGTATATTGAGGGAGACCAATGCCGAGAAGAAGTATTACCCACGGTCGAAGGTTGCCCAGCAGAATTTTGGGATAATGCTTGACTAGGGACATGAGAAATGGACATCTGCCCCTACTCACGACACTGGCTGACAAGCAGCCAGTGGCACCCGGCGCGTCATGCCTGACGCGCGCAAAAAAGCGGCCGAAATATTACTATTTCGGCCGCTTGTATGAAAAAGGAATGATTCTCAAAAAAGAATCTTACTTCTTGCGTAAAATCAAGCCGGCGAACACGACGCCAAGCAAAAGAATCAACGTGCTCGGTTCGGGCACGGTGGTGCTTGCCAAGGTCGTGGTGTCGTCACCAGAGTTATAGGTCAGCGTGTAGTCATCGCCGAGAGTTGCGGAATTGACATGAATCAGCGCATAGGTGCTTTGATCCAAGACATAGATCTCGTCGCTACCCTGAACCGCGGCCATGAAGGTCGCGAGATCAGAAAGATCGCCAGGCAAGGTAATCTTACCACCCTTCATGTCGATCCTACTGTCGGTCGGGCCAGTGCCATAATCGTAGTCAATGACAAGCGTCTCGGTTACCAACTCGCCACCATCATAGAGGAGCAAGCTACCTTTGCCCCCTCCGCCGACAACCATGCTGTCGCTGATCCATTGGGAACCCTCTCCCTCAACCGTAGCAGCACTTAAAACGGTACCACTCGAGTTGCCGAGCACCCCACCTGCGCTATCGATGAGGCCACCATCCCTGACAATGATGTCAGAGGTTGAATTGTAGCCATACACCACATCACTTGTCTGCAACGTACCGCCGGATACCAAGAGGGAGGAGGAGATCGCGTCGCCAAAGCGACCGAGCCGGATATTGGCGGTCGTGTTGATCAGCCCGTCGTCCCAAACCGTGATCGATCCAGTGGAATCAGCTCTCGAGACCTCAATATCCACCGCGTTGAGGGTACAGGTAGGACCAGTGGAACCTTCGGTTCCAACCACCAACGCTCCGGTAGAGCTAGCATAGGCAATGTTCAATCGGCCAGAAAGGGTAACTGTACCACCACCAGTGATGTTCAGCGTACCATTGCCACCTGCAGCCGCTCCAAGGTACGCGCCGGAACTGCCAACGGTAAGAGTTGCATTGCCATCGACATTCACGACTCCCTTTTGACTGTAACCTACACGGAGAAGGGATACACTCAAAGTAGTGGCATCCGAGGCATTGTCGCCATCGAGCGTGAGCGTGCCACCGGGCTGGCCACCTACGTCAGGTATGTTCCAACCGACTCCCAATGCAGCGCCAGTACCAAACGCAATATCGGATCCATCGTCGAGAGTAACCACTCCAGGCGTATAGCCGGCAGTAGCTATTCCTAGACGGGCATCAGTTCCCGTGTAACCATTCCACGTGGTGGCGACGGGAGAAGGATAAACAGAGCCCGATTCCGTAATCGCTGCTTGTGCTGTTGAAACGCTCAACAGAAAAACATAAGTCAGCATAAGCGCGATGATTTGTTTCATAAATCGCTCCTAAAAATGTAAAACCATTGTTGATACGGTGATATTAACTATAAATATAAAAATACCACCCTTCTCGAAACATAAGTCCAGCAAACACTGACGGTCTTCATGTTACCTAGATCATGGAAACACATGTCCCATTAAGTTCAATCAATCACACCGACAATTTGCTGGCACCACAATAAATTGCCCCTGAAAAGCCCCCCAACTTTTTAATATTGTCACAAAAGATTTTGGCAATATTAAAAAGCTGTGTACCGCATACCGTTAGTATCCCGCTTATCAACTAACACTTTAAAAGTCCTTCCCTGGCTTTGTCAAGCAGAAACCTTTGCACAAAGCAAATATTTTTCATAATCGTTGCAAACCGATAAATTGACCGCGAGTACCTCCCCACCGAAAATGCTTCTCCCGTATATCGGTGGGTGCGTACCAAGGGGAGATAAAACGGGACCGTAGAGATAAAACGAGAGATAAAACGGGACAGGTCTAATAATGGCAAGATAGACAGGCGAACAGTTGCCCCAATACCCCAATATTAGACCTGTCCCATTTTCATTCGCTCGTTTTCATTCGTTTAAGTCGTGCTCCGCACGAAGGTTTTTAAGGCATGAGCTAACAAAAGTATGAAAAAGAAGCTCCTCGAACCATAGAATATCCGAGGAGCCTTGACAGAATATACTTTCGACAGCATCCGGTTATCCCTTGGTAGGTTGCTCTTCAGCAGTGCCTACCTCCGCTTCACCAGACCATGGTATTATCACCCTGTAGTTTGGCTTGAGTCAATATACTTTTGTTAGCCCATGCCTGAAAAACCTCTTGCCGAAGGCAAGTTGACAT
>JAFGTN010000915.1 GCA_016934075.1 Pirellulales bacterium | reverse complement strand
GCCCGAGCTGCTGTGCGCATAACAACGACCACCGTAACGCCGCACATCGCCGTCGAACTTGGGATTGATGTGCCAAAGTTCATGGATCACGGTAGTAATCTTCTCACGAAAACCAAGTTCCAGAAAACGAGGCAGGTAGAAGCTGAGGATGTAGAGCATCTCGCGGCCCGAACCATCCACCAGCCGCTGGATCTCCCAGACCTGTCCGCGTCGCCTTGTCCGCGTGCTACCGCCGTGGAAGCGCATCGGCGTAAGAGAGGCATGCATGCCGTATCGACCTGCTTTGCGCGTTTGCGAGAAGCTGATGGCCACCAGGTCGAGATCGATGTGAGCAAGTTGGGGCAAACGAGCAACGATATCATCGCAGAGACGTCGCATATGCGCGGTAAAATCAAAACCGACCCGTCGATGCGGGCCTGCTTCTCCATGCGAACTGTGCTGTCGTCGTTGGGACATCGAAACTGTCTCGTCGTCGCGACAGATTAACACCGTGATTCAAGCAACACGGCAATGATTAGTGCGCCGCAGACACATCTTACGATTCCACTTTTTCCTCGCCGTTATCTTAGCTTTCGGCTTCGGCCGTTGCTTCCGCCTGCTTTTCAACCGGTACTTCGGTGTCGCTTTCATCTTCCTCGTCGGCCTCGAAAGCAGGTTTTGTAGCGGCGACTTTGACGCGATCATTCTTCCCGACAAATTCGAGAATTGCTCGAGCGCCGGCGTCGCCCAAACGAGGCGTGGCCAGCTTGAGGATGCGTGTATATCCACCGTCGCGTTCGGCGAAACGGGGTGCGAGCTCCTCGAAGAGGATCTGCACGGCTTCTTTGTCGCCTAAGAGTCGCGCTGCGCGGCGGCGGGCGGCAACCACAGGGGCGATGGCCTGGTTCCACTCTTGCCATCCGTCGCCGTTGCGCCACGATCGCCAAGCGTCCGTGTTTCGATCGGCGTCGGTTTCCAGAGCGTCTGCCGCTTCCTGATGCGGCAGAGCTCGGCGTGCGATGGTCACACAGCGTTCGACCAGCGGGCGAACCTCTTTGGCCTTGTGCAAGGTCGTAATGATACGGCCCTTGACCTTGGGCGCGTTATCCTCGCCTTCGGCGTCACGTTCGGTGAGAATCAAAGCGCTGGCCAAGTTTCTCAACAAAGCCCGCTGATGGTTTGGATTGCGGCCGAATTTTCGCCCTTTTCTACGGTGTCGCATGGCAGTGGTTTTTCGAAATAATGTTGTTTTGTATTACTGTATCGGGTTCAATGCTTTCGGAACCCGTTATATTGTATTATTGGAGCGGGTTGACCGGCGCGGGCGGAAGCCGCATACCGAGATGGAGCCCGATCTCGTTCAGTTTCTGTCGCACCTCGGTCAAGGTGGTCTCGCCGAAGTTTCTCACTTCGAGGAGTTGATCCTCCGAGTGGCTCACGAGTTCCCGAACGGTGTTGATATTTTCCGACTCGAGACAGTTTGTGGCACGAACCGAAAGGTCGAGTTCGGCGAAACTCATCGCCAGTTTGGCCTCGATACTTGGATCCAAACCGCTGGAAGCGCCGGAGCGAGCCTCGGCGAATACCTTGGGGCCCAGTTCGTGATACTGCACGAAGGGGTTGAGGTGTTTTCTGAGGATCTTGGCGGCTTCTACAAGCGCCATTTCCGGCGAAATGGAACCATTGGTCCAAATCTCCATGGTCAGCTTGTCGTAATTGGTTTTCTGGCCGACACGCGTTTCCTCGACTTCGTAACGAACCCGCGTTACCGGGCTGTAGGCGGCATCGATGGGGATAGTGCCGATTTCCTGGATATTGGGTGTGTGTTCGGTCGAGGGGACGTAACCGCGACCGTTTTCCACGACCATTTCCATATTAAAGGTAACGTCGTCAGTAAGTGTGGCGATCACGTGTTCGGGATTAATGACTTCGACAACACCGCCTGTATCGATATCGGCTCCGGTGACAGTGCCGTTGGTGGACTTTTCGATACGGATAACGCGAGTTTGCTCGCCGCTGTTCTTAACCACCAGGGCCTTTACATTCAGAACGATATCCGTAACGTCTTCGACCACACCCGGCATCGAAGCAAACTCGTGCTGTGCTCCGTGCAACTTGATTTGTGTTACAGCACTTCCCTCCAGGCTGGAAAGCAAGATTCGCCGCAGGCTATTACCCACAGTGCTGCCGAAACCGCGTTCAAACGGTTCGGCGGTAAACTTGCCATATGTGGAAGAAAGTGACGACCTGTCACACGTGACCTGGCTGGGCAGTTCCAGTCCTCGCCATCGAATACGCATGATTTTTCTCCGATCCTTTAGATTCGCTCGTAGGGCGGCGTTTGCATCCGAATAGTGATTACTTGGAACAAAGTTCCACGATAAGTTGTGCCTGGACGGGTATCGACACGTCGTCGATCTCCGGCATGCGAACAATATGCCCTTCCGGCACTGCTCCATCCACTAGGGTCAGGAAGTCTGGAACTTCACGTCCAAGTTCGGCCAAATTATTTTTTACTTTTTCCAGGCTCTTGGGACGATTCTTCACACGGACCACGTCACCGGGACGAACCAAATAACTGGCAACGTCCACGCGACGGTCGTTGACCGTGATGTGACCATGAGAAATAATCTGCCTGGCCTGCGCTCTGGAATGACCGAATCCCAGACGATGAACGACGTTGTCCAGACGCCGCTCCAGAAGCCCCATGAGCACTTCACCCGTATTGCCCTTGGCACGGTCGGCCATGTTGTAATACTTGCGGAACTGGCCTTCCAGCACGCCATAGTATCGCTTGACCTTCTGCTTTTCGCGAAGGTGGATACCATAGTCGGTCATTTTACCGCGGCGGAAAGATTGGGAACCCGGCGGTGTTTCCCGTCTTTCCGCGGCACATTGTTGAGTGTCGCACCGGCTGCCCTTTAGGAACAACTTAGTTCCCTCACGACGGCACATCCGGCAGACTGGTCCCGTGTTTCGAGCCATTCTCGATTTTACTCCAAACCTAAAAAATATGTAATAAAAGCTTAGACGCGACGACGCTTCTTGGGCCGGCATCCGTTATGCGGCAGTGGAGTAACGTCCTCGATGGATTTAATGGTAAGTCCGGCTGCCTGCAACGAGGTGATGGCGCTTTCGCGGCCACTGCCCGGACCGTTGACCTTCACGTCGACTTCTTTCATGCCGAATTTGATCGCTTTCTCCGCGGCCTGCTGAGCGGCCAATTGTCCGGCAAACGGCGTACTCTTACGGCTACCCTTAAAACCACTCGTTCCCGAGGTAGCCCAACAGAGCGTGTCGCCCTTGGTGTCGGTAATGGTGATCGCCGTATTATTGAAAGACGCCTTGATGTAGGCGATTCCGACGGTCACGCTTCGACGTGTCTTGCGTCGCTTTGGCTTCGTCTTGGCCACGGTATGCGATGCTCCTAAAAACTGGTATCTGATCTCTATTAGATTGGTATGCGTTATTTGCTGAAGCTTCAGGCAAAGCTACACTCATTAGCGAAGGTCTTTAACACCTTTTTTGCCGGCAACCGTTTTCTTCGGCCCCTTGCGGGTACGGGCATTGGTACGAGTGCGCTGGCCGCGAACCGGCAATCCTCGACGGTGTCGGATTCCACGGTAACAGCCGATGTCTCGCAGACGAACGATATTCTGATTTATCGCACGACGCAACTGCCCCTCGACAATATAGTCCTTATCCAACAACGCGGCCAAGCGCACGAGTTCGTTCTCGCTAAGTTCCTTGGCGCGGATTTGCGGATCAATGCCCGCACTGTGACAAAGGTTTCTAGCAGTCTTCGGTCCAACGCCGTACAAGTAGGTCAAGGCGACCACAGTCGGTCGATCGTTAGGGATGTCCACACCAAGCAAACGCGGCATCTGTTTCACTCCCAAGGCCTTCCCGTTGATCGGGCGCGACCTAAAACGTCGAAAAAATGTTCTAATTGATTTGCGAAATAATGATCGGCACTAACCTTGCCTTTGCTTGTGCCGGGGGTTCGAACATACTACAAATATCACACCTCGTCGGCGGACGATCTTGCAATGTTCACAAATGCGTTTTACGCTGGCTCGGACTTTCATCGGTCTATCTATTCCCAAATTATCCAAACGGGCAAAGCGTTTCAGTATAGACGCTTATAAGGCAATAACTCAAGCCCCCAACGGCAAAAAATCTCCGCAGAAATCGGCAATTGAACGATTGCTACCCTGGCAACGAGCTGTTTCCAGCCGTTAAGTTGTCTGTTATTGCCCAAATTATCTTGTCGCCTCTAAAACCCCCCGCTAAAAACTACCAGATCCCCACCCGTTTCACAAGTGTCAAATATACAACATAGTGGGGGTACACTCTGTTCATATCCGACTTCCGCTTAGTTCTCCAACTCGCCTTCCAGTGGCGGACCAGTTAAAACCTGCGGCCCGCCCTTTGTCATTGCAACGGTATGTTCGAAGTGGGCACTCGGTTTACCGTCGATAGTTGCCTGTGTCCAGTGGTCGGATTGTGTTCTAACTCTCTTCGTTCCCAGATTGACCATCGGCTCGATTGCGATCACCAAGCCCGGCATTAGCCGAAAATCATTATTTCTGCGGAACTGTTTGTTTACAAAATTCGGAACCTGTGGATCTTCATGCATTTCGCGACCGATGCCATGCCCCACAAAAGCCTCCACTACCGACATCCCGTTGTCGCCCACATATGTCGCCATTTCGGTGGCGACTTCGCTCCAAAGTATCTTTTCGTGCATCAACTCTATCGCCAGATCGAGTACACCTCGAGTGACCTCAAGCAGCTTCTTCAATTCTGGAGAAACTATGCCTACCGGATGTGTTACGGCCGCATCACCGCACCAACCGTTCAATCGACATCCCGTATCGATACTCAGCACATCGCCTTCGACCAGTTTGCGTTTGCCCGGAATTCCGTGAACAACCTCCTCATTGACCGACATGCAAGTTACGGCCGGAAATGGTACATGGCCCGGTACACCTTTAAATAGCGGTTCGGCATTTTTCTTCTGGTAAAATTCTTCTACCGCGGCATCGATTTCGCCTGTGGTGACTCCGGGTTTCACCATCGATTCGGCCAACTGGTGCGCTTCCCACACCAGCAATCCAGCCTTTCGCATCAAAGCGATTTCTCGAGGTGAGCGGAGAATCTCCACGCCAATTAACTCCTAATGGTGTTCCAGCTCATTCCAATAATGATCCGTCAGGCGAACTAGTTCAAGATTTCAGCTAATACACTGAAAAATCACTATTTACGCGCCACACTATCTAGCCGGCGATTATGTCCAATTCGGACTTTACTCGGGCTGCGACTTCCTCGACCGTACCCAGACCGTCGACGGTCACTAACAGGTTTTTCTCCGTATAATATTTCAAGAGCGGCTCAGTTTGCTCGCGATAGGCCACCAACCGCTGGCGGATTACATCGGGCGTATCGTCGGCTCGACCGCGGCCGGCCAAACGATTAAAAAGTTCCTCTTCAGCCACGCGAAGTTCGAGCACCACGTCCAGGGGCGTATTCTTCTCGGCCAACATGGCATCAAGCGCTTCGGCCTGGGCAATCGTTCGCGGGAAACCGTCCAGCAGGTAACCGGCCTGGCAATCGGGCTCGTCCAATCTCTCGGCAATAATGCCCACAATTACTTCGTCGGGCACCAGTTGTCCGGCGGACATGTATTTATCGGCTTCTTTTCCGACTTCGGTGCCGGCATCGCGGGCAGCGCGGAGCATGTCGCCGGTGGAAAGGTGGGCCGGTTTGTATGTTTCAACGATGAAGTCTGCCTGAGTGCCTTTTCCGGCTCCGGGAGGTCCGATGAAGACGATACGCATCACAAATATCCTTTATCTTTGATACTAGGATCGCTCCAGCAATCCCTTGTAGTTTCTCATCACAAGGTGGCTGTCAATTTTTTGTACCAAGTCGAAAGCCACGCTCACGGCGATCAGCAAGCCCGTGCCGCCGTAGAAGCTGGCCACATCCAGTGGAATGCCCATGGCCACCGAGATGATCGTGGGTATCACGGCCACCAAAGCCAGGAAGCCGGCACCCACGTAGGTGATGCGGATCATGACTTTTTCGAGGTAGTCGGCCGTGCGCTTGCCGGGCCGATAGCCCGGGATAAATGTTCCGTAGTTCTTCAGGTTGTCGGCCATGTCCTTGGGATTGAAGGTAATGGCGGTCCAGAAGTAGCAGAAGAAGTAGATCAAGATCACATAAAGAGAGTTGTAAACAAAGCCGTCGCCACGCTGGAAGATGGTTTCGAGATACTGCCAGATGTCACCATGACCTCTCAAGTAGCTGAAAAGCACGGTGGGGAAGAGCAACAAGCTACTGGCGAAGATGATGGGCATGACGCCGGCCTGGTTGACTCTCAAGGGCAGGTACTGGCGAGATCCGCCGTAAACTCGCCGGCCGCGAACGTGCTTGGCGCTTTGCGTGGGGATACGGCGCTGTCCTTGCGTGATAAACACCACGCCCGCCACAATGCCCACGAACAGCATGGCTAGAACCAGCAGTTTTTCGACGCCCATCTGGCTGCCGGTGCTACCTAGTTCAACGCCGTTCTCAAACATGGGTTTGATAAGTTTCATTCCAGCGCTGGGCATTCTGGCCAAAATACCGGCCATAATCAAAAGGCTGATACCGTTTCCGATACCATATTCGTCGATCTGCTCACCCAGCCACATTAGGAACGTTGTTCCGGCGGTCATCGTAAGGATGGCGGTCATCTGCCAGCCAAAGCCTTCGAAGCCTGGCTTGATCCAGCCCTGCTTGGCCAAAACACCCACATAGAACCAGCTTTGGAAGAGACAAAGCACCACGGTGGCGTATCGCGTGTATTCGTTGATTTTCTTGCGGCCGCTTTCGCCTTCCTTCTGCAAGCGTTCGAGCGGTTCCCAAACGCTGCCCAACAACTGGAAGATAATCGAGGCCGAAATATAAGGCATGATACCCAGGCCGAAGATCGTGGCTTGGCTAAGCGAACTGGCACTGAAGACCGAGACCTGTTCGAGCAATTGCCCGAGTCCTGATCCGGACTGGCCTTGGAAGAACCTGAACATCTCTTCGGTATCGACGATGGGCAAGGGTATCTGCCACCCAATCCGATAGATGGCCAGTAATCCCAGCGTCAGAAGAATCTTCTGGCGAAGCTCTTTAATGGTGAAGATAACGCGAATCTTTTCCCACATTTTTCGATCCGTACCTAACAGTACTTAGAGGTCGTGTTTAGGCTCGCCAGATACCGCGGAAAAGGCGCGCAAAGCTCCGTCTTCACCTTATTCTTTGCTATCCGACTGGCCGTCTGTTTCCGATGCGGCGGGCGCGGGTACCGCGATTGGCTTCGCGCCTTTTTGTTTATTCTTAATAACGGGCGCTTTGCCGGGTAAAACCACGACTTCGCCGCCGGCCTGTTCTATTTTTTCCTTGGCCGACTTGCTGAAACGATGCGCGGTAACCTTGAGCTTCTTCGAAAGCGGTCCGTCGCCGAGGATCTTCAGCACATCGTAGCGTTGCTTAGCCAAGCTCTTCTCTTTGAGCGTTTGCGGAGTGACTTCCGCGCCGTCGTCGAAAGCCATCTCCAAGTCGCCGATATTGACAGTCGCGACCGAAAGGGCCCAACGATTGTTGAAACCGCGTTTGGGCACACGCCGCACCAACGGCATCTGACCACCTTCAAAAGTGGGATGTACCGAGTAACCGGCCCTGGATCCTTGGCCCTTATGTCCGCGACCACAGGTCTTGCCGCGCCCCGAACCGGTGCCGCGACCGACACGTCTACGTTTCTTATTTTTTGTTATACCGCGATTTACATCGTCGAGGTTCATGACAGCGAAACTCCTCGAAGCCGCTCGACTTCGCTTTGCGAGCGGAGACTCAGCAATGCTCCGATAGTGGCCTTAACAACGTTTGTTGGGTTATTGGAGCCGTAGCTTTTGGTAAGAATGTCGTTGATACCGGCGGCTTCGCAGACAGCGCGAACCGCGGCTCCGGCGATGACACCGGTTCCGGGACTGGCCGGGACAAGGACCACTTTCGCAGCCCCGTAACGTCCCTTGACGGAATGTGGGATGGTCGAGCCTTTCATGGGAATATCGACCAGGCTCCGCGACCCGTCCTTGACGGCTTTTTCCACCGCGGGCGGTACTTCGTTTGCCTTGCCGTATCCCCAACCGACCTTGCCCTGACCGTCGCCAACGACCACTAAGGCCGTAAAGCTAAATCGGCGTCCGCCCTTGACCACAGCGGCACAGCGCCGGATCTTGACGACCTTGTCGATTAGTTCCCCTCGTTTTGATTCTTCAGCCATGGGTCGTGGTGAATTATTTTTGGGTTAAATGACTCGTTATGCGGCTTTTCGCCGTGGAAATTTCACAGTAGTTTAATATGTCGCCGGGTTTTAACCCGACCTACGGTTGTTATTCTTTTTTCTTCTTCCCGCCGTCGCCTTTTTTGCCCTTGCCTTTGGCCTTGGGTTTCTTTTCTTCGACCACCTTTTCGGCTTTTGCACCCAGGTCCAGACCGGCATCTCGGGCCGCGTCGGCCAGAGCCGCCACTCGACCGTGATATTTGTATTCGCGGCGATCGAAAGCGGCCTGCTTCACACCCGCTTCCAGTGCACGTTGGGCAATCGCCTCGCCGATGGTCTGCGCGGCCGCGATATTGCCACCATAGCTGATCTTCTCTTTTAAGGCCGGCTCAACACTACTGGCCGCTGCCAGAGTTTTACCGGCTTGGTCGTCGATAATCTGGGCGTAGATTTGCTTGTGGCTGCGGAAAACACTTAGTCGCAGGCGCGTCGAATCTCGCTTGACGCGATTTCGCACGCTATAAACACGGCGTTTTCTTTGTTTTGCGACTGCTTTTTGATGTTTCACTGTACAATTCTCTTGAATTGCGGGGTCTCTTGAATTGCGGGGTCTCTTGATTCGTTAGGCTCTAAATCGCCAGGGCGGTCTTACTTGACCATCGCCTTACCCTGCTTGCGTTTAACCTGTTCGCCGAAAAAGCGAATTCCTTTACCTTTATAGGGCTCGGGCTTTCGCAGTGCTCTGGTCTCGGCAGCAAACTGCCCGACCTGTTGTTTGTCTATTCCCTTAACCACGATATGCTGTTGATCGGGGCAGGCCACTTCCAGTCCGGCGGGGATGGGCTTTTTCAACTCGTTTGCATAGCCGACACGCAATTGTAATTCGTTATTTTGAACAACAGCCACGTAGCCCACGCCCACCAGTTCCAATCGTTTTTCGTATCCATCCGTAACGCCGACGATCATGTTCTGGATCAGCGCCCTGGAAAGACCGTGCAAAGCGCGGGTTTGGCGCTCATCGTCGATGCGCGAGCATACGATCTTCTTCTCCTCTTCGTCGATCTTGACGTTTATTTCCGGACGAAATGTCCAATCCAACTTACCCAATTTACCTTCGACGGTTATCGTCCGATCGGTGACGTTCACTTTTACGCCACTGGGTATGCCTATCGGTTTGTCTCCGATCCGTGACATCTTATGTACCCTCTCGCGGGAGCTTCTCTTGCGACAAATAGTAAAACGGTTTTCTGGGACTTTTCTTTACCAGATTTCACAGAGGACTTCGCCGCCGAGATTTCGTTGGCGCGCCTCGCGGTCACTGATCACTCCGCGGCTTGTGCTGATAATGCTGATGCCCAGGCCACCGAGTACCGGTTTGAGTTTACCCGATCCACGATACACACGGCATCCGGGCTTGCTTACTCGTCGGACTTTTTGGATTACTCTCTCACCATTGGGGCCGTACTTCAGATGTATCCGCAAATGATTCGACGGCTGGTCGGGGATTTCTTCCCAATCCCAAATGTAACCCTCTCGCTTGAGTACTTCCGCCAGTCCGCGCTTTACCTTGGACAGCGGCATCTCAACGCTGGGTTTCTCGACGCGCACCGCGTTGCGGATACGGGTCAACATGTCGGCGATGGGGTCGGTCATCATAATGTTTGGTTCTCGGTCTCGAGCCTCTGAACGTTTCAGGCACTACTCTTGCCGGCAGCTTACGGCTTTGAGCCTTGTCGCATGCGAGCATTATGTCTTGTTATGTTTACGGCGCGTGGGCCAACGGGTTGTTTACCAACTGGCTTTCTTAACGCCCGGGATTACACCTTGGTCAGCCAGGTTGCGGAAACAGATCCGGCAAATGCCGAATTTTCGATACACGCCCCGCGGTCGCCCGCAGAGTTTGCAACGCCTTTCCGAACGTGTGGAAAACTTGGGCGTGCGAAGCGCTTTCGCGATTTTCGCTTTGCTAGCCATGCAATCTGATTCCTTTAATTATTGGCGGCGCCTTGATCGGCGGTTCGGAAAGGCATTCCGAAAAGCCGAAGCATCTCACGCGCCTCGTCGTTGCTGTCGGTCGATGTTACGATCGTGATATTCATTCCCTGAGTACGCGTGTACTTGTCGGGATTCAACTCCGGGAACACCAACTGCTCGGTCAATCCCAGACTGTAATTTCCATGGCCGTCGAAAGCCTTGTCGCTCAGACCGCGAAAGTCGCGAACACGAGGCAGCACCACCGAGACCAGACGGTCCAGGAATTCGTACATTCGCTGCCCGCGAAGCGTGACTTTGCAACCGATCTGCTGGCCTTCACGCAGCCGGAATCCGGCCACCGACTTCCGCGCGATTGTTATCAGCGGTTTTTGACCGGTGATAAGTCGCAGGATATCGACGGCCTCTTCCATGCATTTTTTTTCTTGCGTGGCAGCGCCGACGCCCATGTTGACGACGATCTTCTCAAGCCGTGGCAGGGAGAGGACATTCTTCCGTCCCAGCGATTCGGCGAGAGTATCACGGATCTCGCTACCGTATTTTTCTTGAAGTCGAGGGGTCATGTTCGTCTGACGTTTTTATTCTTGTTTAACGTGTTTTTGGGTAAATCACGTTTACCCTGCGTTATTTCTTGGCGTATCGTGCCCGAGGCGGCGAAATCTGGCCTGTTCCGGCTCCGCACTTTTTGCAATAGCGTTCCTTGCTGCCATCGTCGAGGTATCGGGCACCAGTTCGCGAAGCCTGCGAGCAGGCTTCACAGACCAGCAGCACGTTCGACAGTCGGATGGGCATTTCTTTGGAAAGGCGGCCGCCCTGCGGGTTCTTCTGGCTGCGGCGTACGTGTTTATAGACACGCGCCACACCTTCGACAATAAGCTTGCCGGCGTTATGATCGACCGACATAACCTTGCCCTGCGCACCACTGTCGGCGCCGGCTATCACTTTGACTGTATCGTTTACCTTGATATGCATCACACTACCTCGCTGGCGAGGCTGACGATTTTCATGAAATTCTGTTCACGCAACTCGCGGGCAACCGCGCCGAAGATTCGAGTACCGCGGGGATTCTTTTCCGCGTCGATGACCACTGCCGCATTGCTGTCGAAACGCACATAACTGCCGTCTTCCCGCCGAGTGGGTTGCTTGCAGCGCACGATCACGGCTCGCACAATCGTACCTTTTTTCAACTCGCTGCCGGGAACGACGCTCTTGATGCTGCATACGATAATATCGCCCAGTCCGGCGGTTCGCCGACGGCTTCCACCCAACACCTTGATGCACATCAACTCACGCGCGCCGGTGTTGTCGGCAACAGCAAGTCGGGTTTGCATTTGAATCATGGTTTAGCTGTTCTCCGCCATTTATTCTTGGGGCTGCTGTTCTTGCTTGGCCTTGTCGGCAGCCCGCATGGCCGCAAGATCGATAATCTCACCCTTGGCAATCACGCGAACGAGATTCCACCGTTTGGTTTTCGACATGGGGCGAGATTCGATGATCTCTACCGTGTCTCCCAGCCCCGATTCGTTGTTCTCATCGTGTGTGACGCAGATGGTCCGACGCCGGAAGTACTTGCCGTACTTCGGGTGCTTGACCATGCGCGGGATTTCGACCCGTCGGGTCTTGGCCGTTTTATCGCTGGTGACTACACCCACCATTACGGTTTTTGGCATGGTTCGAATTCCCTCGCGGGCAATTGGGGCCCGCCTGTTTATTGTTTCCCTGTCGACCGTCGCGTCGTTCGATAAACACGCAAATCAGTCGATATCCAGTACCTTGTTGTTTTGTTTGCTTACGTTCGTTTATTAGGACACGGCGGCCATCTCTCGCTGACGTTGGATTGTCTTGATCCTTGCGATCAGTCGGCGGTTCTTTCGCAACTCGCTGGGTGCGTCGAGGCGTTCGGTCTGTGCTTGTATTCTGCGTCGGAAGAGCGTTTCGCGCGTGTCTTTCAGCGTAAGCTGCAATTGCTCGTCGCTCATCTCGCGAAGTTCTTTGGCTTTATTCATCGTGACGTTCTTCCGTTACCTGCTTATATTGGGCGTCGTTTAAGTAAACGAACCTTGATCGGCATCTTGTGGGCAAGTCGCGCGAAACATATTCTCGCTGCCTCTTCCGAAATGCCACCTATTTCGTACAGCACCGTTCCGGGACGTACCACGGCGGCCCAGTAATCGGGTTCACCCTTTCCCTTACCCATTCGAGTTTCCAACGGGATGGAAGTTACCGATTTATGAGGGAATATCCGTATATAAAGGCGGCCTTCCGTGCGCAGGTATTGCTGTGCCGCAATACGACCGGCTTCGATCGTTGCAGCCGAGATCCATCCACCTTGGACGGCCTGCAGCCCGAAATCGCCAAACACCACGTGGTTGCCACGCGTCGCGTTACCTTTTATACGACCTCTTTGACTTTTTCGGTGCTTGACCCGCTTGGGCATCAGCGCCATTGATATCATCCTCGCTGTACATGCCCTGGTTTATCCACACCTGGATGCCGATATGACCTTGGGCAATTTTTGCTTCAGTAAAGCCGTAGTCGATCTTCGCCTGTAACGTCGAAAGCGGGATCGATCCGGAAATTTGTTTCTCGCGTCTGGCCATTTCGGCACCGCCGAGGCGGCCGGCCATCTGTATTTTGATTCCCTTCGCGCCGGCGTCCATGGTCTGTTCCATGGCTCGCTTCATGGTGCGGCGGAACCCCGACCGCTTCACCATCTGCTCCGCAATATCCTCTGCAACCAACTGGGCCACCAGTTCCGGCCGCGAGATCTCTTCGATCTTCACGTTGATGCGCCGACCCGTCAGGTGCTGCAGTTCGTTATGCAGTTCCTCGACTCGCTCGCCCTTGCGGCCGATCAAAATACCCGGCCGGGCCGAGTGCAAAACCACTTTGACCTCGTCCCGCGTGCGTTCGATCTCGACTTTGGCGATGTGCGGGTACATTACTTTTCCGAAGCGGTCTTTCCGCTTCTTGATGAACTCGCGAATCTTGAAATCCTCGACCAAAAGCTCGGAGAAGTTCTTCTTCGAGGCATACCAACGGCTCTTCCAGCCGACCATGATGCCTGTCCGAAATCCGACGGGATTTACTTTTTGTCCCATGCTAAGTCTCTCTGAATCTCTTTGAACGCGGAAGTTGTCGCCGTTGAGTCAAGCTTGCCGCTTCTATAATATCCTTATCCCAAAGCCACGCGGATGTGGGAAGTTCGTTTCTTGATAATCGCCGACATACCACGTGCCTTGGGACGCATGCGTTTGAACATGGGCCCGGCGTCCACGCGGACATCGACTACCGTCAGGCTGGTCAAATTCGGTTCGCGACGGTCTTCGGCGTTGGCCAAAGCGCTTTGCAGTACCTTCTCGAGCATCCGAGCACCGCGCTGCGGCTGATACTTCAGCAGCTCGAGGGCTTCGTCGGCATACTTGCCTCTAATCAGGTCGGCTATCGACCGTGCCTTTTGGGGGCTGATGCGGGCAAATTTATGTACCGCTTCGTAGGCCATTTTGATAATCCTCAACCAGACGTTGCTGTCTTATTCTCGTGTTACTTTTTACCAACTCTACCGATTACCCTTGCCGCCGTGTCCGCGGAAGGTTCGTGTGGGAGCGAACTCGCCAAGCTTGTGCCCAACCATCTCTTCGGTCACGAAGCATTTTATGTGATTCTTACCGTTGTGGATCATGAACGTATGACCCACGAACTCGGGAACAATCGTGCAGGACCGAGCCCAAGTCTTGATCGGTTCTTTCGCGCCCCGCTCGTCCAGTTTCTCTATCTTCTGATAGAGCTTGGGATCTACATAGGGGCCTTTTTTCAACGATCTGCTCATTGATCTTTTTCCGTGGTCTCTTTATCCGTTAACTACTTCTTAAGCTTGAGGAGTCCATACCGCCTCGAACGGCGTCTTCGTACGATCGAACGGTTCGATGGTTTATGATTCTTACGTGTCGATCCACCCTTGGTCGGCTTGCCCGTGGGCGTGACCGGATGACGGCCGCCCTTGGTCCTGCCTTCACCGCCACCGTGCGGGTGGTCGACGGGATTCATGGCCGTGCCGCGAACGTGCGGGCGGCGTCCCAGCCATCTTTTCCTCCCGGCCTTACCGAGTACGATGGCCATGTGTTCCGCGTTGCCGATTTTGCCGATGGTCGCGCGGCAGGCGGCCGATACACGTCGAATTTCACCGCTGGGCAGGTTGATCTGTGCCCAACCGGCGTCGCGCGCGGCCAAAGTCGCACTGGCTCCTGCACTGCGGCACAATACGCCGCCACGACCGGCTTGCAGCTCGATATTGTGGATGTCGGTTCCCAAGGGAATCTTCGACAAGGGTAGACAGTTACCAACCGAAGGGGCCGCCGCCTCGCCGCTGAGCACCTTGGCGCCCACTTCCAATCCGTCGGGAGCGACAATGTACCGCTTCTCTCCGTCGATGTAGTGCAACAGGGCAATGCGGGCAGAGCGATTGGGGTCGTATTGGATCGAATTCACAACGGCCGGGACACCGTCCTTATTGCGTCGGAAGTCGATCTGTCGATATTGTCTCTTGTGTCCGCCGCCACGGTGCCGAGCCGTGATTTTACCCTGGTTGTTGCGTCCACCCTTGCGTCGCTTGGGGCGAAGGAGCTTCTTCTCGGGCTTGGCGCCGGGTGTAATGTCGGCGAAATCGCTGACCGTGGCATTTCGTCGTCCAGGCGTGACCGGCTTGTATTTACGTATTCCCATATTTGGCTCTCAGCCGTGTGGCGGTTGCTCCGCCGTATTCATTTTTTTATATGCTTAAAAAATATCCCGCGGGCGAACCCACTAGTATCGTGCATTAGAAGAAGTCAATCCTGTGCTCGGCATCAAGCGTGATGATCGCCTTCTTCCACGACTTCGTGCTACCCATACGGGCACGAGTCCGTCGCGGCTTTCCTTTTCGGTTTTGTGTATTCACCCGAACTACCTTGACGTCGAAAAGCTGTTCTACGGCTTCACGGATGTCATCCTTACCGGCCATGCGGTTGACTTCGAAGGTATAGGAATTGTAGCGTTCCGCTTTGTGATAACCCTTTTCAGTCACCATGGGCCGAAGGATGATCTGGTGCGGTTCGAGCTTCAGTTTCGTTTTAGTTTTATCTTTGGCCATGGGCCTTACGTCCTTCTTGGCACGTTGTCCTATCGTCAGGATGCCTGCTTCGCGGTTGCATTGCTGCGGAATGCCTCTAGCGCCGCCTTTGTCATCAGCAGTCGCTTGGGACGAAGCACGTCCAAGGCGTTCAGATCCGAAACCGGCAGCACGGCTACGCCCTGCAAGTTGCGGATGCTCTTGTATACGTTAAGGTTATAACCGTCGATCGCCACCAACAGCGACTGGCCGTCGATCTTCAAGGCCTTGAGGATCGAAACCATGTCCTTGGTGCGCGGGGCTTCAAAAGCCAGATCGTCGATCAGCGTTATTTCCTGGTCGGCAATTCGCGACGCGACGGCCATGCGGGTTGCCAGGCGGACCGCCTTCTTCGGCAATCGATACGACCAATCGCGGGGTTTCTTGGCAAAAGCGCGACCGCCGCCACGACGAACGTTGCTGCGCCGCGAACCGGCTCGGGCGTTACCCGTGCCCTTCTGCCGATACATTTTCTGCGTGCTGCCGCAAACCTCGGAACGAGATTTATTGCTCGCCGATCCCTGCCGTAAATTTGACTGATACATGACCACCACGTCGTGCATCAACTGCTTGTTGATCCGCGGCGCCAGTTCGGCCGGATCGATATCATAAGACTCGACCTCTGCTCCAGTTCGATCATAGACAGTCAGGCTTACCATCTTTTTACACTTTCCGATATATCAGGGATCAGCCAAGCTTGTTTGTTTTGCGAATCGTCACATATCCGCCGTTGGGGCCGGGAACCGCGCCGCGAATCAGCAACAGGTTATTCTCCGCGTCGACGCGTATGACCTTCACGTTACGCATCGTCGAGCGAGCCGCTCCGTAACGGCCGGGCATCTTCTTACCCTTGAGAACGCGGCTGGGATAGGCGCTACAACCGGTGCCGCCGAGATGACGGTGACACTTCTTTACACCGTGGCTGGCTCGCTGGCCGGAAAAATTATGCCGTTTCATGGCACCCGCCGTACCACGCCCCTTGCTGGTACCGACAATATCCACGGCCTCGACTTCGGCGAAAGT